>JAJDAS010000035.1 GCA_029261755.1 Nitrospinia bacterium | reverse complement strand
TTCGGTTTTCCTCTTTAACTCCTTTACTCTTTGTGAACAATAATAAAAAGGGAGGAATAATATGAAAGCTGAATGGAATGAAAGTTACATCGCAGGGGTTGAAGTGTTTGATGAAAACCACAAGAAGCTATTTGCGTTATTAAGTAAACTTCAACATTGTGATGAGGGTTCCCAGGAAAGTGATGAAGTTATCAGTAAAACCCTGAAAGAACTCCGAGAGTATACCAATGATCACTTTCCCCAAGAAGAGAAGGTATTGGAAGAGAATAACTATAATGGCATTGAACAACAGAAAAAAGATCATGCATATTTTATCTCAAAAATTAAGGATTACGGTTGTATGTACTTGGGTGGCTCTAAACCGCAATTAACCGATATTATAAAATTTTTAAATGAGTGGATACAAGAACACATTTTGGACTGTGATTATCGGTTTACCTGCTTTTTAAAAGAAAAAAAAGTTAGCTAACTTTCCCAAATCCGAAGAGACTTGAAAAGCCGCTTAAAAACGTGGAAAAAGTTGCTATTTATTTGAAGGGAGTAAAAAATGTGCACTGAGGTTTCCAAACCAAAAATTTTGATTGTTGATGATATGCCTCTCAATATTAAAATTATCAGCAAAACGCTAAAGGATGATTATAACATTGTCGTTGCCACTAGCGGAGAAAAGGCCCTTGGCCTGGCAGCGTCAGCGAGCCCTCCTGAAATCATTCTTCTCGATATCATTATGCCCCAAATGGATGGATACGAGGTATGCAGAAAACTCAAGGAGAATAATAAAACTAAAAATATCCCGGTGATTTTTATCTCTGCAAAAGGAGAGATGGAGGATGAGGCCAAGGGACTTGAACTTGGGGCCGTGGATTATATCATAAAACCTTTCAGCGTACCCATTGTCAATGCCCGCATTAAAACCCACTTGAGCCTGAAAAGAAAAACCGAAATGTTGGAACGCCTGGTATTCATTGACGGTTTGACGGAAATCCTGAACCGCCGAGGGTTCAATAAATTTCTTGAACAGGAATGGGATCGGGAAAAGCGCACCAAAAACCCCCTTTCGCTGGCATTAATCAGCATGGATTCCTTAAAAAAAGCCGGTGACTGTTATGCCCAACTCTTGGGCAATGACGGTCTACATAAGGTGGCCCAAGTACTGGCGAAATCATTGCGCAGGCCGGCGGATTTAGTGGCGCGATACGGAGACGAAGAATTTGCGATTCTCCTGCCAGAAACTGACATAGAGGCAACCATGGAAATAGCGGAAAAGATACGGGCCAATGTGGAAAACATGGGTATACGTTACTCAAATTCTGAAAATGAAAACAGGGTTACCTTGACAGTGGGAGCGGCACAATAATTCCCACGGACAACTCATCATCCGAAAATCTGATAAAAGCAGCTGAATCCGCTCTCTGTGACGCAAAAGATCAAGGGGGAAACCGGGTTATAAGCGTGGTGTTGGAATAATGAAACTAATCCAAAAAATAAAAGTAACCACTGGTATCTACTGGATTGAAATTCCGGAGGCCGGGCTTTACGTATTATGCGGATGCCCGGAAGACAGCGTTAAGCACTTGATTAAAATGGGTTTGATTAAAACCATTGAACAGGATGGAGTTTCCTTTGAAACCGGCCCCAATGCTGTTTTACTTTCCGATGTTCTGGTCCAGAACGGGCATTTTGCCAACCTCTCAGAATTTATAGCGTTACAGATGCTATATAGGCAAGGCATGATTCTGCCGAACCACCCCAACAATACAGGCGCCAAGCCGATCTTGATCGGAACGGAGGACCAGGTAAACGCCCAAATGCAATACATCTACAGGGGCAATTACGGTCTGATATCGGAGGAAGAAATTGTCAACGGAGGAACGGACGAGGAAACGGCCCGTGAAATGATGCGGATGAAACTTAAATTTGCCTTCGGAAAAATCCGTAAAACTGAGGAGTTGCTCGATTCCATAGTTGTGGACAATGGTTCGGTGGAGATAAAAAATGGGGTGACCATTCGCCGCACCGGTTGTAATCAATTCGAATTTCAATATCAAGGAGAATCAGCGGAGGTGGATTTGCGCCTTGCGGAGGATGAAGAATATAAACCTCCCTATAAATTGGGATTTCACCACATCAAAAGAGAATATTTCGCGGTTGTTCATTCAGGAGAAGGAGACGGCTGGGATATCAACAATCCATGTATGTCCAGTATCTTGACCTTTCAGGGAAAAATCTATTTGATCGATGCGGGGCCTAATATCATGTCCACATTGATTGCCCTTGGAATCAGTGTCAATGAAATAGAAGGAATTTTCCACTCGCACGCCCATGACGACCACTTTGCGGGGCTGACAACCCTTATTCATTCCGACCACCGCATTAAATATTATGCTACCTCCCTGGTACGGACTTCGGTCACTAAAAAATTGGCCGCTTTATTGTCGTGGGACTCGGACTACCTGGAGCGCTATTTTGACATTCATGACCTTGAATTTGGCACCTGGAATAATATTGATGGTTTAGAAGTCAAACCCGTTTTTTCCCCACATCCGATAGAGACCAGCATCTTTACATTTCGCACCCAATGGGAAGATGGATACCGCACTTACGCGCACCTTGCCGATCTTGCATCATTGGATTTACTGGAAAATATGATAACGGAAGATTCCTCGCAGCCGGGGATTTCCCGCGAACTCTTTAACCAGATCCGGGCCGATTACCTGGTCCCGGTAAATCTCAAAAAAATTGACGCGGGGGGCGGGATGATCCATGGAATGGCGAAAGACTTCCTGAAAGATACATCAGAGAAGATTATCATAACGCACAAATCCGGAGGAAAACTGAGCATAGAAGAGAGGAAAATTAGCTCCAACGCTCCATTCGGAATGGTTGATGTGCTGATCCCAGCCTGCCAGGATTATTCCATGCGAAACGCGGCCCGGTTGTTGCGGGATTATTTTCCAAATGCCCCTGCCTGGGATTTGCAAATGCTGTTGAATTTTAATGTACTGTCTTACAATACAGGGTCTATCCTGCTTAAAGAGGGAGAGGTGGCTGACCATATTTATCTGGTTTTAGCCGGGATTGTGGAGTTGATTCATTCGGAATCAGGTAGGGAGAGTATGGCTTCCATGGGCTCATTGCTGGGGGAATTATCAGGACTCTTACAATTTCCATCAATGGAAACCATTCGGGCTGCCAGTAATATTCAGGCCCTCAAAATCCCATGCTCGTTATACTATAAATTTGTGAAAAGAAATAAATTGTACAATAAAATCGAACGTATCGCGGAAAACCGAGATTTTTTGCAAAGTACCTGGTTATTTGGAGAGATGCTTTCTTATCCGGTTATTAATAATATTGCCCGGGAAATGAACCTGAGGTCCTATTCAAAAGGAGAAAAATTTCAAACCGGTAATAAAGCGGAATTGTACTTGTTAAAAGAAGGAAAAGCCGATATCAGTTATAATTGTAAAATCATGAATATCCTTCAGCCGGGCGATTTTTTCTGCGAGTGTAACTTTCTAAACGGGGCGCCCAAATCATGCGAAGTTCATGTGACGGAAGATTCAGAAGTTTACGAAATTCCGGGAGACATCCTTTTGGGCATCCCTGTTGTTTTGTGGAAGCTATTGGAAGCTTCGGAAAAACGAAAAAAAGTATAGCCAAGGATATTAATATGCCGGAGATAAAAAAATGCCTGAAGGCTGGAATGAATGACCATGCAACGAAACCCATAGAACCACAAAAATTATTTGCCACCCTGATCAAATGGATAAAACCTGGCGTAAGGGAAGTCCTTGTTCTAAGGCAGGAAAAATCAAATGAAGAGGAAGAGGAAAACCTTCCGGAATGTTTACCGGGCATTGATATTAAATCAGCCTTGGTGAGATTTGACGGTGATAAAGGTCTTTTCCGAAAGGTCATGCTAATGTTTCAGGATCAACAAAAAAACGCGACTAAGGAGATCTTAGAAGCTATAGAGGAAAGCAATATGGTTGTTGCCGAGCGACTGGCCCATACCACTAAAGGCCTGGCCGGGAATGTTGGAGCAATGGAATTATTTGACAGCGCCGACAAACTGGAGAGTGCGATAGAAAAAAGAACAGGGGAAGATTTAGCGCCCCTGTTGAACAATTTTGAAGAAAGATTTAATCAAGTTATGGAATCAATCAATCTTCTAAGAGAGACAACATCCACGGAAAACCAGGCAGAGAAAGAAATCACGGAACCGGACCTGGAGAAGGTAAAACCTATATTAGTTAAACTGGCTGACCTGATTGAAGCAAACAGCGTGGAAGTGGAAGATTACCTGGAAAGCCTGAAAAAGCATATGAAGGGTTCGAAATTTCGAGAAGAGTTAAAAAAGTTTGAAGAATCAATAGATGCCTTTGACTTTGAAAACGCCAAGATCATCCTCGCCGAAATTAGACAATCTCCGGAATTTTGCAATGAAAGGAAAAATAGATGAGCGATGAATGTTTAAAACGAAAGATACTGATTGTGGATGATTGCTCGCAGCTCATCAAGCTCCTTTGCATAGCGTTGGAAAGCAATTATAAAGTTATTATTGCGACGGATGGAAAAAAGGCCCTTTCCATGGCAGCCTCGGAGCCTCACCCTGATTTGATTCTTCTCGACATTGATATGCCGGAGATGGATGGATACGAGGTTTGCGGGAGGCTCAAGGAAGACGAGACAACGAAAAATATTCCGGTGATTTTTCTAACCGCAAAAGGGGATAAAGAAGAGGTAGCCAAGGGGCTTGCGCTGGGGGCGGTTGACTATATCACCAAACCTTTCAATTGGCCCAAAGTCATGGCAACTTTAGAAACTCGCCTTAAGGCTCGGTAAAAAAAGGAGGGCGCAGGAAGGAAAAGAGAGTATTATTGTCCCTTTTTTTGCCAACAAAAATGCAAATTTTCCATGCCCGGTCTCATTGGCACAACGATTCAATATGCCGAAGGGCTTCCCGCCAGGGAAGACAAAGGACGTCCTTGTGCTTTTGCCTTATGGGAGATTTGCAGACGAGAAAAAGTTCTGCATGGGGAACCTTTTCCTTAAAAGAATACAAACCGCGGCAATGAGACGAGGCGGGGTTCCGCGTGGACTTTATTTCTACGGCAATTGTTTTGCCCGCCGGGGTTTCTAAAATACAATCCACTTCCACTCCCCTTTCCGTTCTGTAAAAGGAAAGCTCCAGGTCCATTCGGTTGTAGGTGTCCATCCGCATTAACTCGCAAACAATGAAGTGCTCAAAGGCTCTTCCGTACTCGTAACTATTTTCCTGGAACGGAACCTTAAGTTTTTTATTCAAGGCGCTCACTACTCCCATATCAAAAAAATAGAACTTCGGATGCTTGGTCATTTTTTTTCGGATGGACCTGCCATAAGGGAAGAGGAAAAAGCCCAGCAGGGTGTCCTCGAGAATTTTGTAATGTTCCCTGATGGTTTTATAACTTACCCCTGTTTCCCTGGCAATGTTGGTGTAGTTTACGATCTCCCCATTTTGCGCAGCCGCCAGGGGCAAAAAGCGCAAGAATCCACCAAGGTTTCGAATATTAGCCTCCAACTCGATTTCTTCACTGAGATAGGTGTTGACATAAGATCGGAGGATCTCACTCTTTTCATTATCGTCTTTTGCGGTATGCACGGATGGTAGAGCGCCAAACCGGAGTATTTTATCCAACTCAAACAAACCTTCGATTTCCTTGAATACGAAAGGGAAAAAAGTCAGGTTCCACGCCCTTCCGGCAAGCATGTTAGCGCGAGCCCTTTTTAATTTCCTGGCGCTGGAACCGCTTAAAACAAAACTTATGGAAAGCGGAGACTCAATGAGGGAGTGGACTTCATCAAGGATCGAGGGGTTTTTTTGGACCTCATCAATGATGACGTGAGAGATTTTCCTGGATGAAAGGGCACCGTGAACCTCGGTCCTCAATAATTCTGGGTTGGCCGTAAGGCGCCTGCATGTTTCAGAGTTCAAAAAATCATAATGCAGGCTTGTTTCAGCGGGGAATGTGGATTTTATCAGGGTGCTCTTTCCGGTTTGCCTGGCTCCGAAAAGAAAAAAACTATTATTCACCGGAAGTTGGAGATATCTTTGGATCATTTGGGAATTTTTTAGACATTTTTTATAGGCTTATTTTATGTCGAAAAATATCCGTTGTCAAGATAAAAATCGTCGAAATATAGAACTGTAGCGCTAAATTTCCACATATTTTTTTGGGGAGGTAATCCGAAAAGAAAAAATACAATAAAAACAATGAATTAGTAACACAGTAGAGCTTTTGAAAGACAAGAAGAGGAAAGGGATTTTTTAAAACCTCCCCCAGCCCACTCCTTCGTAAGGAGGGAAAATTCAAAACATAAACCTCTTTTTAACCTTATCAACTGATTAGCTTTGTTAAGGTGGCTAGGGGGTTGTAAATAGAGTTTTTGGATGCGTCTTTATCCTAAATTGAGCGATTTTTTTCATTAATGTAGAATTTTTTGTAGACTTCCCCTTCGCTCAACATAAAGACATGTTTCGCTCTTCCCCTCCTTGCGAAGGAGGGGATACAGGGGAGGTTATTAAAATGGTTCATCACCTATTAAGTGAAACTGTTGTTATCGCTAAATATCTGTATATCAACTGTAAATTTCTCGTTTAGAGGAAAAATCGCTCAATTTAGGTTTATATTAAAAATGTAGATGGAACGTCCCACCCGGTCAATCGGTATAAATTTATCCAGCCATGACCACTCACCCATAGGAATATTCTTGAAGTTTGGCCCCATGTAAGTGATGGAATAAGGATAGCCCCCAAGATAGTTAGCGCTGATGGCGTAAGTCCCGGGTTTAAAAGATATTGGCGGAAGCGAAAATTGGATTCCGTAAAGCCTGGGGTCGGTATGCCCAAAATAGGCGAGAGAGATGTGATCCAATCCCTTTTCATCCATATATTCTTTAAGTCGCCCGAGGTCTTGTCCCCAATCGATATTTGAGTCCAGCAATATTTTCCTTGCCTGATCCGGTCCTTTCGCCAACTCATTAAAATAAGCCAAGTGGTGCGGCGAAGACCAGGCTGACGAAGCAACCTGCCAAACCAATAGCGCTGCAAGAAAAGCTTTCCTTAAAACATTTCCTTCCAGAAGCATCTTTATCCCGCAACCGGCGATCATTATGAGGAAAGGAAACGCCGGCAAAAGCAGTCTAATTCCGTAGTTGATCTGATAATGAAAAGACAGGAGGTACAGCAAAAACAAGGGCGGCAAGATCAACCACACTCCATATCCTTTTGGAGCTTTGCGCAGTAAAAGTCCCAAGAGTCCAATTGCCGCCAATAAAAGAAAGGGGATGGGAACTTTATAAAACAAAGCTACAAAATAATAATACCAGAATCCCTTCAACTCCCATTTGCCGTTTAAGTAAGCGGGAAGTTCACCCGTGGCCTTGTCAGTGGCTTTAAACCATATGCCTTTTAGCATATCGTTTGGGATTACGGTTCCGGGGAACTGGTACGCCGCATTGATCGCTGCTAACGCCACAAGGCATATTACGGAAAGCGTCATTGCAAACCACGCTATTCCTTTCCTATCCCACCTTTCCAAACCAACCGCCAATAAGACCGGTAAAATCGGCAGGAAAAAGATAGCGGAAAATTTGGAGGCCACGGCTAATCCCACCGTTAACCCGGCTATGACCTGCCACTTGATGGTTTTTTTCTCGTGGACCTTGTATAGCGCGAAAAAAGCCATCAAAAGAAAGGAAGACACAACTATATCAGCGGTAACCAATGAGGAGTGTCCAAGAATCGTAGGTGAGGTGCAATAAAGGAATAAAGAACCAAAGGCAGGTTTTAGGCCGAACAAATTTTCAGTCCAAACAAACAAACATAGCCCCCCGAGGATTGAGATTAAAATGGTGACGCAACGCCCATAGAAATAAAGGTCAAAATAGCCCTGGGAATGAGTGCGCATGAATCGGTTGGCAAAGGCGCACGGCCACCACCTTTCCCCGGACCCTCTCCACTTCATGTCGGCATCTACCTTTTCTCCTAAAATAAACAAGGGCAAAGCCGAAAGGGTTCTGGGCAATGGCGCGGCCCGTCTGTCGATATTATATTTTCCCGTTTGAAGATGGTACAAACCTACCGGCAAATGCACAAACTCATCCACAGTGGGTGTGTGGGTGCGAGCGGCCATTAGGGCGTTGACGACAAAAAAAGAAATAATCGCAACCACCGTGAATGCTTGAAGAATGGTTAGCTTTTTAGTTAACATTACAAGTTTTCTTTATAACTGTTCAGCGTTTTTTATTTTATTCCCCAAAGGGGGTATTTATTTCAGCCCAGGGTTGCCGAAGGCTACCCTGGGTTACTGGAAAGAACATCAATAATTCCCCGGAGGGGATATTTATCGGTATACACGCACTTTATTTATGTATCCCCTCCGTGGAAAATTATTTTGCGGGTCTTTGATGCCCAGGGTAGGCTGCGCCAACCGCTGGGCTCACATATGTAACCCCTACCGGGGTAGAATTGAAAAACATTTCATTAAAATGCGTTAAATAGTTACCTTTCTCCTTAAAAAAGCACACTGAAAATTGGTTTTTGCAGAGGATGTTTAACGCACCTTCCTATCTGCGTGTCGCTCCAGCTCCAAAGGCGGTGATGGTTGGCGTCAACGTCGCTTGGAGTGTTGTTCCATCCACAAGGGTAATAAAAAGTCCCAAGGGTCTGAATAAAAAAGGAATAGATGGCCAAAATAAATATCATGGTACCCAAGGCAATTTTGACCCGCAGAGCAATAGTTTTTAAATTGCAAAAGATTAATGTGGCGCCTTGCCCGAAGTACAGCGCCAAAAGAGGTTGAACGTCTGT
Organism: Nitrospinia bacterium; assembly: GCA_029261755.1. Taxonomy (GTDB): domain Bacteria; phylum Nitrospinota; class Nitrospinia; order JACRGO01; family JACRGO01; genus JACRGO01. The sequence continues at coordinate 14,237 of JAJDAS010000035.1, read as the reverse complement.
GAAATATCTTGGTCCAAAGGACCACCCCCCCCACCAAACAGAATATTTGCACATAATTATTACAAATATAAAAAAAGGAAGGGCCATGAAGCGAAGGAAAGGATGAATCGTATTTTTTCTAAGGCAGTATAAAACCATTAAAAACGAAAATATCAGAATTGGTGAATAAAGGAACAAACCCCGACTTGGGCTGAGAAAGATTCCATAAAGCCCTTCTAAAAATGGGGTCGCCCAATTCCCGGTAACCTTATGAAAGAGAGGATGCAAAAGTTCGAGGTATCTCTCCCCGCCGAGGACGGTCCCGAAGTAATGCTGATTATAGTTCAGCAACAATATGGCCACTATTATGGGTATTGGGAAGATGTACAAACACGCCTTAAGTAAGTTGCTTTTCCTATGGTGATAGATCAAGGTAAGCGCCATTGGGGCGGCAAAAACCACCATCAAGAGCCGTGAGGCCGTCATAGCTGCCAAGAAAAAACCGGTGGGGGCAAGCATGGAGATTCTTTCCTTAGATAAAAGGCTAAAATATATGCCGCCAGCGAGACAGAACTCAACCCCGGTATGCTGCCATAAACTTTGACTGGATATCGACCAGGTTGAGGTGCAAAGGGCATAAACCGAGCAGGTGAGGTACCTGGTGGATGTAAACCCCATTTTCCCAAGGGCAAGATATAGAAACAAAACGGAAAAAACCGTAAGCAGTGAAGCCGAAACCTTTGTGGCAAGGGACAACAAGAAATGGCATTTTTTTTGGGAGACAAAAGAAAGGTCCCAGTTAAAATAATTTTTAAAGTAATAAAAAACCGGGCTCGCCAGGAGTGGTGTGGCCACTGGGTATGTAGAAAGGATATTTCCTCTTGAGCGATACAAATAATATGGGAGTCGAGTACGTGGGGGAGGGTGCAGAAAAGAAAACTCGTTTAGAAACACGTCTCCGTCCAAAACCAAACTCGTGGCCACGTATCGGGCCGGAATGGCATCGTCTCCTTTCACCTCCCTTAAATTGGCGTTATATAAGGCAAAAATGATTAGGAGAAAAAAGGTTGGGACAAGGTAATGCCTATATTTTTTTAGCATAATTGCTTTCTTGCTTTTCCTCTGCGTTCTTTGCGGCCTCTGCGTTAAAATTGTTTTTCTTTTATTGGTCTTTAAAACTTTGCTTTTCAATCAGAGGGTGAATAACCTCGAACATTTCTTCGGCAACTAACGCATGTCCCAAATCATTCAGGTGGCACATATCAGGAAAGACGGTCTCCCGAACATCCTCAAACCATTGGGTTTTATAGGGCACGGAATACCTTTCGCCAACTCTTTGAACCACAGGGACCATCCCGGGATAAACGTCGGCAGTGTATTGGCATGTCAGGCATTTTTTTAACACTTCTCTTTCACTCGGGCTGTGGTACCCCTTATCTGTCAGGATGGGCTGTAAAGCTAACAATACACCAATATTTTTCGTGGTTAAAACGCCGGTCATTTGCCCAATATTCCTGGAGTAATTGCGGATAATTTTATCTTTTATTTTGGGGTCTTTGTCTATAGATCGTGTCCTGTGATCATAAAACTGCTTCCTGAGCAAATAGATCATGGCGCTTCCGCTAATAATTTCCCCAACGATTTTTTGGATTTCCGATCGGGTTAAATATGTTTTTACTTCATTAAAGTAGAGGGGGGTATCGGGAGGGTGGTGGTAACTAGCATCGTTGTATCCATTAAACAAAATGACAAAATTCGGATCAAATTTCAAGCAAAACTTCATCAATAAGACCCATTCCTGGGAGGAAATCCAACCACCATAGCCGAAAGAGAAAACTCTTATTTCTTTTGATTTGTCCTCTTTCCTTTCATTAAGTTTTTTTTCCAGCAATTTATAAAAGTTTTTTTCAATTCTGGAGGCGCCAACCCCGGAAGCGGTGGATCCGCCCAGCACAAGGATACGCATTTCATTGTTTACTTTTTTTACTGGAATGTCATCCCACTTTCCTTCATAAGCTGTTGAAACAAAGACATGACGCGAATGTTTGGTATAAAGAGAAGAGGGGTTCCAAAGCCCAAAAAACGTATAGGGCATAAGCTCATTTATTTTAGGCCCTCCCTTGGCCCGCCATTTCCCCCCCTGGACAAAAAGCCTGCATCCAAATTCTAATAAAAAAATTAAAATTACGGATAAAGCCAAGGAAAATAATATTTTCTTAGTTAGAGAAATATGCATCGTAATTTTCAATCAATCTTTTTTTAGGGCTTCTCCAATCATAGCATTGCCGCTATTATTCAGTTCAAAGGTACTTTGAAAAAGAGTTTCATCCTTATTTTTAAAGTAACTGCGTAAATTGATGGAAGAACAACCATACAAAACCTCAAGTTTTCTAACTTCTGAGTCTGTTTTTTTCCGCAATTGCGTTACAAAGTTAATTAGGTCCCTATCAAACTCATCTTCATAGTATGTAATCAATTTATTTTCTTCATCACTGCTTTGCTTCTCAAATATAGATGGGAGAGATAAAAAAATAGTGGGGATCTTCTCGGATTTTAAAAAAGCAGCGGCAAAGTCATGATTTTCAAGAAATATTCTCACAATGTTTTCTTCAATAAACGAGAATAAATTTGAATCGGGATTGTCAGGCAAAAACTTTTCATTGAAGAAAAGTTTCAAGTAATCTTTTCCGCTGGGATTTTCAACTCCTTTCCAAAAAAACATTCTGTTTTTTTTCTGGTTGAACATTTTATTTTTTATCAACAAATTGTTAACCTCAGAAAAAACAAGAGGCTTGTCAGGCGTTGCATATTGCTCCAAAAAAAGAGACAGGTCGTTTCCGGTGATGAAAATCACCATATCAGGAGAAAAATCAACCACCCATCTTAGGAAGAAAATAATATCCTGCGTAGAATTAAAATTTTCCTGGCCCGCAAAAATCAATCTGATGTTTTTCCCCTTATAATGCTTCCTTAGTCCTTCCCCGGCAATTTCATAAAATGGCTTTTCATTATTTTCCCTTTTCAGCATATGGCTGCCTACCAGAAAAATTCGTAGTTCATCCGCTTTCTTTTTCTTGTGAACCAATTTAGGTCCAAAAGCATATTCGTAATGATCGTTATCAACTATTTGCAGGGATGGATCATCTCCATAGTAAAGGTAGGGCGATATCTTATACGGATTAATACTATGTTCTGTTTTATGGGAACCAAAGGAAAAACCCAATAAAAGAAGTGCTGTCAGCAGTATTAGTAAACCTGGGACCAACAATCTCCGTTTTGGTAGCGTCTCAGTTTTATTCATTCTTCCGATGCTCCTCAACCGTTAGCCGGTAAGAAATTCGTATTTCGGTTGCATAAAGATCCGCCCAATGGGATGCCTTCTTATCTTGGGCGCTGATCAGGTTCATCCAGTGAACAGGCTTTTGAACATAGTCCGACCAGTCCAATTGCTTATGCTCCCAACCAAGAGAATCAAAAAAAGTTTCCAGCAAGGGTTTGGTTGGCAAACCCTGCAAAACCAAATTTTTTTCTTTATGGATAAATGGTTTGGGGAGGGTGTAATCCGGCTTATCGGGCTGAGTCAAGATATAGATCATCAATGGCAAAGAAAAGGTGGATTCTTCCATTTGAGCGCGGATGGAGGATGCTTCTTTTCCTTGAATCGCCGCGTAATAGGCGGTGAAGGTATCCAGAAGGATGGTCTTCGCCCCCACGCCGGACAGCAACTCCAGAAGTCGATAGGGATCAGCCAGATAATACAATAGTCCAAAACAAAGTACGGTATCAAAGGAGTCCCGGTTGCGTTCCAAATAGCTCAAGATCTCCGCCTGTTCAAAGCGATACCGCGAAGGGTCCACCTGATGATGTCGAAATAAGCGAAGACTTTTCTCCACCAGTTCTTTTTCGATTTCCACGCCCACAACTTCCTTTGCTCCCATTTTCAAGGCAGCGTAAGAAAAGGTACCTATATGGGAGGCCAGATCCAGGACCTTTTTCCCTTTGATACAGTCTTTTTGAGCCACCAATAGATTGTTGACGCGCGCATTGAGGCATTCGTGGTGATATGGGATGGCCCACCTTGTTTTGCGGGTCTCCTCTTTTAAGAAGAGAGAATCAGGATGAAAAATTTCGGTTTCGGTTTGATTCATAATTGTAAGACAGAGGAATGATTTAGGTTGTTATCAAGTATAGAGATACGTACAGACTCACTATTAAGGATTTGTCTCACGAAAAAATACTGCATAGTTTAACATCTTTCTGAATAAAAATCCGTTACGGATTACTTGTTTCATACCTGGATGGACAATAGCGGTTTGAAGAATCTGATGATTGTATTGAGTTTTTCCTTTTCTTCTTTTCTTGTGAAAGCATGAAGGGCAATGAATGTTATAGGAACTGAAATACTCTGTACCGTCCTAGGTTACAAGATATTTACTTTGCCCGAGAACACTGGGTGCGTAGTAATGATAATCTTCCGGTGGGGCTATTGTGAAAGGTTCGGTCACTGTGATGATAGGCGGGATGCCGGCGGCTCGAATAGGAGATACAACCGCTCATGGGGGATGAATCAAGATAGGTGCCTTTAATGTCATGATCGGCGGATAAGAAGATTTGGAAGAGCATCATTTTTGAAGTTCCGGGTGGTCCTATCCTCCTGCCTTTTTCCTATCCCGAAATGCTGGAACTCTCTTTGTCATTGAGTTAAAATAAAAACAACGCTACTATATAACTATATTAAAGATTTAACGGAAAATTTTGTGAACAGAAAATTGCAAGTTTTTAGTGCAAATTAATTGCAAAGTCAAAAAATATGAAGGTTAAATTATCACGTCATGCAAAAAGAAGGGCAAAACTTTATAAAATTCCGGAATCTGGTATAAAAGAAGTTATAATGCCTTTGGATTTAGGGCAAGGAGAACATGAAATCGTAAAAAACATTCCGGGCTTCAAACTTCCTATGAAAATTATTGTTGCCGTTGAAGGTGCCCTTGGAACTGTTATAACAAATTTCCCCTTGAAGAAAGGAAGAAAAAAATGAAGGCTTATTATGATGACGAAGTCGATGCCTTGTATTTAAAACTAAGTGATGAAACTCCGGACGGAGTTATAGAAATTTCAGAAGGAGTAAATATAGACACAACCCCTGAGGGTAAATTAGCAGGAATAGAAATTCTAAAAGCTTCAAAAAAAATGGACATTAAAACGATTCTTTCATATAAGCTTGAGGTAGACAAGAAAATATTAAACCAAAGAATTGCATAACAATGGAATGACTTCTATTTCAGTTTTAGATAAGCAAGGAAGGCTAAAATCCGAAGAATGAGTAGAAATGACGGCGAGAAATCATCGCGTCACTGGGACAGGCCCGGATGGTGGCCTGGGAAATCCTTTTTTGCTACCGTGAATGTTTACTAAATTTAACGCTTTTAACCTTGAACCGTGAACCTGGTTGAACGTTGAACCTAATTAGCAACCGCAAATTTTACTGTTCACTGAATATCCTGATAAGCAATGGAGCGGACAAAACCTTTGAAAGGCTTGCCGTCGGCTTCCATGTAAGGGTCCGGACCGAAGAAGTTCAGACGTTCACCCTTTTGAGGCGGAGAAAGTAAAATGTCCCTCCCCGTGCTGAATCGAATCCGATTTTCGCAAATCCCGCCCCAGAAATATTCTTTTCTGTCGGGGGCCTTATTGGCTTCGGAGATATCCACGGGTATCCAGCCATATCCTGAAATGAAAAACTTCGCCCAGCAGTGGTATCCTCCCACTTTCGGGTCCGCCTGGTTCGCCTCCGGCTTTAATGGAAAGCCCATCTCGAATTTTACGGGGATCCCATGGACTTGCATCATGGAAGAGAAAAGAGAGTGGAAGTCGGTACAATTTCCCGTGCCTTTCTTGCCGCCATCCAGAACAAAACAGAGGCGGCTCACGTCCCCTCTCCCCCAACCCGGAATGCTTTTGTTGTAGTCCAGTTTGGCGTGGACAAAATCATAGACCCCCCGCGCCTTGCCTAAGATGTTCTTTTTCCCTTGGCCGGCGTCCACGGCGAATTTCTCTACAGAGGCGTTAACCACCGCGAAGGATGAAGGGCGAAGATACTGCTGAAAATGAGGGGAAAGGTTCTCCATAGCAATGGACGACTGGTAATCCATGTTTACCACGCGGCGCTCTTTTCGTTCCACCAGATACGTGATTTTAAACTGAAACGGCTTTGGGTTATTGATGTTGGCGGCCAGAATTCCGTTTCCCCATTCCTCATCGTAATGCAGGGAGAGAGGATAGGGGCTATCCACGGAGACGTCCAGAATGGTTTGGTCTTCATCGTTGGTAGGTAATGGAACCCAGAGGTCCAGTTGTTTGGCCCCAGTGGGAATACCTTTTACTTCCACCAGGTAGTATAGGGAAAACCTGCGGACCTTTCCCGTCTCATTCACAGCAAAGGAAAGGGAGGGAAGTACGAAAAGGTTGACAATCAATAGCGATAGCAAAAGAGAATATTTTTTTTTCATGATTCACCATCAGCAACAAAGGTTAGTAAATGGAGTTCCCCGAAAGGGGATTAGTTCCGAGGAACTCCGAGTAAGACAGATCCGCTAAAGATCGGAGGAGCAAATAGCTATGACATCTATATTAAAATAACTATGGTGAATAGTTCAAATTGTTTATTTCTATACATATAAGGAGAATGGATTGCTTTTTTCTATAAAGAACCAAGATTCTTAACCGCGAATTTACGCGAATAAAACCTTAGAACCAAGAGCCAAAGGTAGTTTTTTAGTTAGAGTAGCAACACGGTTGCCACATTCCAAATTAAAACCAAAAAGAATTTCTCGTGCGTGGAAGTTTTTGAGAAGTTTTAAAATACTCCATAAAATTTCAAAATCCCTCCAACTATCGCCGTTACTCCCGCTAACACGGAAATAACCGCTGCCACTCCCTTCCAACTCTTTTTCTCATACCATTCCTCTTTTGGCACAGGTGGCGGCGCAGGCGGTTTTCTTAACAATTGAGCTTCTTCCCGCTCCCCCCGTCTTTTCCTCTTCACCGGATCTTCTATCCCATCCAACAATTTGGAAACAGGATAGCCCTTTCTCAGCCTGCCGATGAATATTTCGTCCTTTCCAGTCATTTCATGGCCAATGAGTTCGTCGTACTCCACCGAGATTTCCCTGTTGTCCGGCAAGGGGACCCGCTCTACCACCGGTAGTTTTTCAAAGCTGCGGTTGATGTCCTGGAAGGTCTTTCGGATACCGGAAAAATAGTCCCGTTTCTGTTCTCCGCTCACATAAATGAATATTTTTTTGTCCCTTTCGTCGGCCTTGACCACGGCCACGGCGTGAAAGGCGTCATCTTGAAGGACCACCCCCGTGCGCCAGCGCAGTTCGTCCCGGATGTCCATGTGCCTCTTCACAATGAAGCGGGGCATGACGGACCTGGGAAGGAAGTCGTACTCCAGGAGGAACTTCAGGGAGTTTTCAACATCAAAATCAATTTCCGGTTCCTGTGCCTCCAGCAGGTCGGGAATCAGGACGCGCTTGTCGTCGATCCCGTAGCAAAGCTCGAACTTCATCATGAGTTCAATAATAAAGGGATACTTTTCCGGGGGATAATAGTAATCCTCCTCCTTTCCTTTGGCCAGAATGTCATCCAGCAGGTCCAGGACAAGAACCCCCTTGTTTTCGGCCAGTTTGGGGGAATTGATGATTTTATACACGGCCTGGGTAACCCATTTCGGCTCCAGTACAGGGGTATCCAGAAGCTTAAAATCCTTGAAGTGGAGGATAATGCCCAGGTCGTTGAGAAAGTCCGCCAGCGTGTTCTGGGCCGCTTTTTCCGTGACCTTTTTCTCCCGGCAAAGGGACCGGAATGTATCGAAGGAGATAAAGGTGTCCTCCATCTCTTCCAACCGCGTTTTGACATGGAACCAGGAGCCGGCCACATGGTTTTCAGGAGTTCCATTCCGGCCAGGGAGGCATTCAGGCATTGAGCGAGTTTTTTCAGCCCCGTGTCCGTGGCGCAGGATATGCGGAAGAAATCCCGGACGCCGGGGTATTTTCCCTTCAGGAACTTCCGGTTCAAGTCAAACCCCGGGTTTTCATCCATTTTGTTCAGGACCACCAGGATGGGGGAATCGCCCCCGAAGCTCTCAATATGCTTGAGCCAGTATTCGGGGTCTTCTTCCTTTCTGCCGTCCAGGACCAGAATATAAAAGCTCCGTTTGGAGAGAAAAAATTGGTGGGTGGCGTGCATGGTCTCCTGTCCGCCGAAGTCCCAGAACCGGACCTTGATATTTTTTTCACCTTCCGTGATATTCCAGGACGTAATGTTGATGCCGTGGGTCTGGGGTTCGCCCGAGTCAAACCCTTCTCCCAGGAGGCGTCGGACCAGAAAGGTCTTTCCCGCTCCTCCGTCCCCCACCAGCATGACCTTGACCTCGTTCAACGCCTCTCCTTGGTCTTTTTTTAGGGAGGCGAAATAGGCCAGGACCGCGTCCCTTCCTTGTTTGACGATTTCGACGGGCGGGGATGTGAGGGGGTTTTTATATAAATTTATGGCTTCAACATAAAATCTATCTTTGTATATTATTTCTATGCCGAGGTCCGCCAACTCTTCGGGAAATTCGGATATTTTATTATTCCTTAAATCGAGTTCAGTTAAACCCTTTAAGTCACGTAGAAAGGATATATCCGTGAGTTGATTAAAACTTAAATCGAGGTAAGGGACGGGTCAGAAATAAATTGGTGTTTTTAGCGCTCAGATTTAGGTTAGATTTGGCCGACCCGATTGAGCGAAACCGCAGTAATAGCACCGCTCTTTCGAGGATTTCGCGATTGAGGATCGGTCAAAGATGGCCTGAATATGAGATGCTAAAATGCCAAGTTATTTCTGACCCGTCCCTAAGTTAAACTCTTTAAGTCACGCAGAAAGGAGTAATCGGTGAGTTTACGTTTATATAGGGCGAGCCCGGTGACGTTTTGTCCCTGGTCAACAACATACGCTTGCTTGCCATAAAAAAACTCTTTATCCGAATCGAGTCTTTCCAGCTTTATGGAAAGCTTTTTCTCTATTTGCTCGATAATCTTTAGATCGTTGCTCATGGGCTTAGAAGACAGAGGATTGAAAAGGCAGAAGACAGAGGACAGAGGACGGAGGACGGAAGGCGGAAAAGACTGAGGGACGAAGAGTACAGAGGGTGGCGTTATGTTGTCTTTTATCTGTCATCGGTCATGTTGTCGGCTTGAGATTCGTTGAAGAGACTATGTAGCCGCCAACGGGTTAGTTCTTCGCAAAGGGCTACCGCCGTGCCTTTAAAGAAAAGCTCTATTTTAGCCGCTTGTGGAAGGCAGGTCAACATTAAAATAATGCTACGAAAAAGTGGAACATTCCTTCGAGATCATAAAATGCCAATGGAAGCCAGCTCGCGACGGGAATTTACGAAAGAAAAACTTCTTAATATGCCGACCTTGAAGGAGCCATGGGGCTGGACTTAAAAAAGTACGGTTTGGATTAAAGAATTAATTTGACATACGACCCAAATTCAGACTAAATTAGGGTCACAGTGTTTTTTCAAAATAAAAAGGAGCGGCCTATGAAACCCAGTGAAGCGGTAAAACCCATCAGCTATTTAAAGGCCCATGCGTCGGAGGTAATCCGTCAACTGTCAAGAGAACAAAAAACCTTGGTGATCACGCAAAATGGAGAGGCCAAGGCCATTCTTCAGGATGTACATACCTATGAACAGACGCAGGAAAGTCTGGCAATGCTAAAACTCCTGGCCCAAAGCAACCAAAGCCTGAAGAAAGGCAGGGTCAAGCCCCTTAAAAAATCATTTCAGGATCTGAAAAAAAGGATAGCTGAAAGCCGAAATTCATGAAGTACAAGGTCCAGATCACTGAAGATGCCGAGGACGACCTGTTTGACCTCTATACATACATTGCTTTGAACGATTCTCAGGGAGCGGCTGAAAAAATTATCGGCCAGTTGGAATCTGCGTGTGAGAGATTGGAAGCCATGCCGCTCCGAGGCCGAATCCCACCCGAATTACGGAGGATAGGCGTTGATCAATACAGGGAGTTAAATTTTAAGGCTTACAGAATCGTCTACCATGTAGAAAGAAACAATGTTTTTGTTCATTGCGTTTTAGACGGCAGAAGGGACCTGCAGGAACTTCTGGAGCAAAGGCTGCTAAGGTAAAATGACGCGCAGCAAATGTCAACGCAGTTTAATGACGCCGAAGGCAAATGACGGTTCACCAAATGACGCCGAAGGCAGCCGTATCAAAAACTAACCTTCAAATTCAGACGGTGCCTGTAAAAACGGGTGTCTTTATTGGGCCCCACGGTATTTCCATTTGCCACCGCCAGGGCGTAGTTGTTTCTTTTTTGATAGTAACCGTCATACTGAAGAACAACATTGGGGGCCAGCTTATAGGAGATATCCACCATGACCGAATTTACATTGGTTTCCTGCAAATCGTCACTATTGAAGTTGGCCACAACGGCGTCGGCTTCGATCTGAAAATAGCCCACACCTGCCCGAAATTCACCCGGATTTCTTAAACCTCCCGCATATCCCATTATCCCCCAAGCCACGCCTTCGTCTCCAAAATTGGTACCGTTCACGGCAAAACTTTTTGCGCCCAAGTTGTTCACATATTCCCCGATGAGCTTGAGAGGAATTCCCAAGCCTTTGTATACCACATGCCCATTTATGTTAATAGTTTGGAAATCGGATATGGGGCCGGTCAACCCGGTTCCAAAATTTTTATTGGTGAGGAAATCCGTATGGCTGGCCCTGGCATCGATTCGCAACTGTTCGTTATCGGAAAACCCGTAATAGGCGACCCCAAAAACAGCGGAAAGAGCATTGTTTTTCTTAGACTTCCAAACCAACTGCTGAACAAAAAGCTCGGAGTTATTGTCCCCTACGGGAACTCCATTGGCCCTGTCCACTTCTCTAATAACATATTGCGCCAATTTGAGGGATACCCCCAGTTTGGGGAGCGTGAAGATCTCCGCCGCTCCAGATGGCTGGATATCCTGGTCCCACACAATCTCCGTGGGACAATAGAAAGGATGGCCGAATTTACCACCGATGATTTTGAACGATTCACCAGGTTGGTAGCTCACATACACCCGGTCCAGATCAAAACCAAAATCAGCAAAATTTAAAGTATCAAAACTCTGGTTTCCGGTTGGCTGATAATTGGTTCCCCCCGTAGCCATGCGGATGCCCGCCTCGATGGTTTCGGTAACAGCCGCCTTCACGCCGAATCTCATGCGGATTCTTTGTCTCCATGCGTAGCGGTTTTCATCAAAGTTTTTATTGCCCAAATACTCCGACCTCAACCGAATGTCTCCGAAGAATTTCAGCTTGCCTAAAGCCGTATTTTCCGCACAGGCGTTATGGACCATCTCTGAAAAGAGCATGGGCGGTACCAAGCACAGGAAAAAAAGAAGCGAAATGAATTTTTTTCTCACCGGTTACCTTTCATTTAAATTGAGAATCAAAGAGTGTGTTCCATTCTTGCCCATTAATACTTAAAAATCAAATTGATAAAATAGAGATCCGCAAACACACACTATAGCAAATAAAATTTCCTAAGATTTGTTTTCTTTTCCCCACTTTAGAGTTATAATTTGCGCTCGTAGGGTCAACATTAGTTGGAATCAATGACAATTTTCTAATGACGGTTTTCTAAGGAGAAACACGATGAACGATGAAAAAACATCCTTAATCTTGATCGTGGACGACAATCCCAAAAACCTCCAGGTCCTGGGGAACATTCTTAAACAAGAAGGTTATAAGCTGGCGGCGGCCACTAATGGTCCACAGGCCTTGGAGTTCGCTTTAAAAAAGGGGCCGGACCTCATTCTTCTGGATATCATGATGCCTGGGATGGATGGCTTTGAGGTGTGCGAAAGGTTGAAAAACGAACCCACCGTTCGAGACGTTCCCGTTATTTTTTTATCCGCTAGAACGGAAACGGAGAGTGCGGCCAAGAGTTTTGAAAAAGGCGCCGTGGATTACGTATCAAAACCCTTTAACACCAAGGAATTGTTGGCAAGAGTAAAAACCCAACTGCAATTGAAACACGCTACCGAACGACTACGCCGGGAAAAGGAAAAAGCGGAAGAGGCAACCAAGCTAAAGGATAAATTCGTCTCCCTGGTGGCCCACGATCTGAAGGCCCCTTTCACCACTATTGTAGGATTTTTAGAACTCCTGCGTGATGACCCCAAAAACCCTCTTCAGCAGGAGCAAAAAGAAATACTGGGAAGTGTAATCCGAAATGGAGAGGGACTAGTAAGGATGATAGAGGAGTTACTGCAAATCAGCAGATTTCAAACCGGCAAGGTATCGCTGGAAAAGACATTTTTTGACGGGCACTATTTAACTGCTTCCGTGGCTGCGACCCTGGACCTCCTCGCCAAAAAGAAGGGAATAAACCTGGAGAATGAAGTCGGACCAGGCACAAGACTTTATGGTGATATGGATTTGTTCGCTGGGGTCATACAAAACCTCCTCTCCAATGCCATCAAATTCTGTAACAAAGGGGATATTATTACGCTATTTGCGCCTTCGGACCAAAAGGCCACCATCGCGGTGAAAGATACCGGCATCGGCATGAGCAAAGAGAGCCAGGGTAGAATCTTTCAGCATGAGGAAGTGACTTCCACCAGGGGGACTGCCGGAGAAAAGGGAACGGGATTTGGCATGCCTCTGAGCCGTGACATCATGGAGGCCCACAACGGGACCCTCACCCTGGAGTCCTCTGAAGGGGAAGGGAGTATTTTTTATGCCTCCTTACCTTTTGTAAGGCCAAAAATCTTGGTGGTGGACGATGAGGACAGCCTTAGGGAGTTATTTAAAACAAAGTTTCGCAGTATTGATGTGGAATTTATAGAAGCGGAAGATGGTGAAAAAGCCATTGAGATTCTTAAAACCACCACCCCGCACTTTATTTTCCTGGATATCATGATGCCGGTGATGGGCGGCTTTCCGGTATTGAAATACATAAGAAATAATCCATCAACGAAAACGACCCCTGTTGTTGTAGTCACCTGCAATGACAAAATAGAAACCCGTGAAAAGGCATTTAAAATGGGCGCCAATGACTTTGTAAACAAACCCTTGGTAATGGAAGAACTAATCCCAAGGGTGCGGAGATTTGTATGTTGATCATTCCAATAAACTGAAAGATATTTGAAATTAAAAAAAACATTTTAACCGCGAATGGCCGCGAATTTACGCGAATAAAACCACAGAACCAATAGACAAGATAGGTTGTTATTTTTTTGCTTTTCTTTATTCACGGTCATTCGCGGTTAAAAATCTTTTATCTTTTTCTTGGTTTTTATTTTAGGTAAAAACATGAAGAAACTTAAAAGCTTTTCCATCATATTGCTTTTTCCCATCCTGGTTGGCGGTGTTGGAGTGTTCTTTTACCTTCAAGACGTTCGAAAGGAAAAGGTATCGCATGAAACTCAGGAAACCTACAAAATAAATTTGTTTGGAAAAGCAATAAACCATCATTTTGTAAGGGTGGCTTCCGACCTGATGACCTTTTCCGACCAATTTGCGTATGATTTGGGACTTGAATCGGGAAGTGAACTCAGCCTAAAAAAGTTGGCCCATCTTTTCCTCTCTTTTTCCAAACGGACGAAGCTATATGATCAGATACGCTATATTGACGAGAGCGGGATGGAGATTGTCAGGGTCAACTACAATAATGGCGAGCCACTCATTGTTCCTCAGGACAAACTGCAAAACAAAGGAAATCGTTACTACTTTAAAGATTCTTTTCAGGTCAAAAAGGGAGAAGTTTATGTTTCTCCCTTTGATTTGAATGTTGAGCGAGGCCAGGTGGAAAGGCCACTCAAACCCATGATCCGGTTTGGAACTCCGGTTTTTGATCAGAATGGCCAAAAAAAAGGGATCGTGTTGGTTAATTTTTTTGGCGACAGACTCCTGAAGAGCTTGAAAGAATTGCCTCAAAGAAACTTTGGCCAGATCATGCTCCTCAATGCCGATGGGTATTGGCTCCATGGCCCGAACCCCGAGAATAACTGGGGTTTCATGTTCAAAGATAAAAAAGATCATACATTCGGGAACTCCTTTCCCGGTGAATGGAAGCGAATTGCGGGGATGGAATCGGGCCAATTTCAAACTTCCAACGGACTCTTTACTTTTTCCACAGTTTTCCCCCTCCTGGAAACCTGGAAGTCCGGTGCCGGTTCGGGGGGAGCTTTCACTCC
>JAJDAS010000034.1 GCA_029261755.1 Nitrospinia bacterium | reverse complement strand
GAGAATTTCGCGGGCCTGCCTGTCCATGGCGGCCAGGTAGTGGTCGTACGGGCAATAATTGGTGAAAACAAGAAGGAAGGTCTTGAACGCCGTTTCGGTAGCTTGGTGCAATTGAAAGGCCGCGCCTGAATATTTTTGTTTCCGAAAAGCATGTTCAAAGTGTTCATAAAATAGTTCCGCTTGCTCAAACCCCTTGTTGAAATGCTCTTGCGCAGGTTCGTATTTTTCCTCCGGTTCCAATTCGGATTTTACTTTCAGTTCGTAATTTCCCGCGCTGTAAAGGAGGATGCCTTCCTTCACGATATCGCTGAAAAAATAGTGGATTTCCTTCAGGAGTTCCTTGATGTACTTGATATCGTGAACAATGATGCGAAGGCTTGCCGATAAGCCGATTTTCTCGCAATTCAGGGTTATGTTGTCCCAAAGCAACGAGTCCCGAACCGTGGCCCTGTGGCGAGTTATCACCAGGATGTCGTAATCCGACGCATGGCCGGATTTTCGGCCAGGCTCCAGATCTTCCTCATCCTTGTAGTCCCCCCGCGCGTGGGAGCCGAAGAGGATAACCATTTCCACATCATCGCATATCTCGCGGATGGTGGTGGCGATCTTTTTCAGTTCCTCCTGTTTGTCAGGAGGTAGATGATCAAGTGATTCCTTCATGGTCTCGATTATACCGGAATACCTTCCTTTAAGAAAACGAGTAACTTTTCACGGGAGATGGTTAACGAGTACAAGGAAGCTAATACCCCATTCGAAGAGGGAGGGGTGGAGGGGGAAAGCATGGAGTACTGGAGTAATGGAGTGGTGGAGTGGTGGAGTGATGGGAAAGAACAAAACCGGAAGGATGGAAAAATTCAAGAACAAAGATTAAAGCAAAAGAAAAAATAAAATTATTCTTTTTGGTTTTCTCATCCTGTTTTCCCAAAGAAACTCCGTAGTTGAGATGTTTACCGATTTCTGATAATCTGAATTCAGAAAAAAGACAGGAGGTGAAAAAAATGGGAATTGACGTTACGGTTGCGGAGATAAAATCTCGCGGCCAGCTAACCATACCAAAAAACATAAGAGAAAAGAATCATCTTGAAGAAGGGCAGATGGTTTCTATTATTCCCGTTGGCGACTCAATTATCATCACGCCTAAGAGGCTGGACCTTGATGAAGCGAGGAGAGAAATCAGAAAAATTCTCAAAGCATCCGATTTTTCTATTGATGAGATCATAGAAGGGCTTAAAGAAGAGAGAGAAAGCCTTTATGAAGAAACTTACGGATGAAGCGGTTGTTACACTATTTTTTGATTCATAAGTATTCGCTTTTCGTTTCCGCGATCTCTGACACGGACAAGCAAAAGGCGCTTGTCCATGCCACCCTTGTTTACTTCCTCCCTCAGTTTTTTCTGACCGTCGTTTTTCGTCCTTCGTCCAAGCGTAGCGTTCGTCCCTCGTTTTTCTGTTCTCCAACAGAACCTTCACCCAAGAGGTACCTCTGAATATCGGGAAGAATGAGGTTTGTAACTCTTTTTTACAGTATACTTAAACATCCTGTAGCTACTTAGCCACAAAGGCACCAAGGCACGAAGAGAAGAAAAAGATGAAAAGATAAAAAGATAAAAAGATTAAACACTATCAAAAAATATTTTAAATTTTTCACCACAAAGACCAACAAAAACCTTATTAACCGCAGAGGACGCAGAGAAAGGCAAAGGGAAAAACCAAAAGAAAATTTTATTGTTTTGCTTTAATCTTTTCTCCGCGCTCTCTGCGTCCTCTGCGGTTAAATTTTTTTTGTCTTTTTTCGGAACGTACACCATGGGACATAAGAGAAAACATCAAATTTCCTTCTTCATGACAACCCAATGCAATATGGATTGCGTGTATTGCTTTACCCCTAAACTCGAAGTCAGGGAGGAACATAAAAGTATAGACCTGCGATTCGCAAAAAGGGGGATTGATGATTTTTTTAAGGGGAGCCCGGAACCCTCCATACGTTTTTTCGGTTCCGGGGAACCTACCCTGGAATTCGCGCGAATGAGGGAGTTAAAGGACTATGCCGCCAAACAGGCAGGCAATAAATTGCAAGTGGAATTGCAGACCAACGGTCTTTTTTCCCAAGAGATAAGAGACTGGATTCTGGATAATGTTGACATTATATGGATTTCCAGCGACGGCCCTGCTCATGTTCAGGACCAACAGAGGCTGACCACGGAAGGCGACAAAACATCCCAAATAGTCGAAGACAACATCAGGTTTTTTGTAACCAATGGAAAGAGGATGCAAGTGGGGACTAGGGCCACCTTAACTTCCCTTACCATCCACAAACAGGTTGAGTTGATTGATTATTTTCATTCCTTAGGCGTTAAACACGTCAGCGCGGAACCCGCTTCGCCTCCGACGAACGGCCCTCTAGAAGATTTTCTTAAAACCGATCCTCACGTTTTTGCCGTTAACTTCGCCAAGGCGTATGAAAGGGCTATAGGTTTGGGGATGATCTACCTGAGCTTGATGATGGTGAACTTTGACGAGGAAGTAAACGTGGCCTGCCGGTCCTGCATGCCTTGCCCCCAGCTAACCACGGATGGATATGTTTCTTGTTGTGATTATGGGACATTCGGCACTGAATATTTAACCGGACCGCTCACAGATTTCATCTATGGGAAATATGACGCCTCTGCGGACCTGATCATTTATGATGAAGAAAAAATCAGGAATATCCAGTCCAGATGCTCCACTTTGGCGGAGACCAAGTGTAAAGGGTGTCCGGCCCTCAAACATTGCATGGGAGGCTGTATGGGGGAGGCCGTCAATGTTTCCGGCGATTTATTTGGATTAAAAGAGTATAGTTGCCAAGCCACAAAGCTGCTTTGGGAGCTTTTACCTAGACCGAAGACGCGATTTCCGGTGCTGCATTCCTAGAAAGCATGGAGTGATGGAGTA
>JAJDAS010000033.1 GCA_029261755.1 Nitrospinia bacterium | reverse complement strand
GTACCCGTAAATTCAGAAGATTATGGATACGGGTGAGCCCGTGGTTATCAATGATGTCTACAACGACCCTATTCTTTTTGCAGTTCAAAGCACCCTTAGCCTGATTGATATAAGGTCCATCATGGGCTTTCCGGTTGTCTTCAAAGATACCCTGATCGGCACTTTGATATTAAGGACTTCCCGAAGAGAGGCCCCTTTCAATGAGCGCGAGATCAAATTCTGTAGCGTGATCTCCCATTTGGCGGCCTCTCCCCTAAAGAACGCCTATCTATTTGAAATTCTTCACCGGGAGAAGGAACAGGAACGAGAGGGCCGAATAGCGGCGGAATTAAGGAGCCAGGAATCCAAGGAATTACTGGAAACCATTATGGAAGCAAGCCCCGTCCCCATATGCGTTTTTGATAAGGAAGGGAAAGTTACCGATGTAAACCAAGCCTTCCTAAGTCTGTCCGGTTTGGATTTGGCAAGGGAAAAGATGTTGGGTTTTAATCTTTTGGAGAACCCCGGAAGCAGACTCCTTCTGGATTTTTATAAGAAAATCCTTGACGGTGAAAAGCCGGAAATGGAACTGGATGCCCTCCCATGCGGGAAAGAAGATAGTGGGACTTACATTTACCAGGGCGCGCCGCTTTATGATTACGAAAAAGAGCTTATTGGGGGCATGTTGACCATCAACGACATTACGGAAAGAAAAAAAGCCGAAGAGTTGATCAGCGGCCAAAACAAAAAACTGTCTTCTCTCAATCTGGATTTGGAAATTTCCAGCCAAAAAGCCCTGCAGGCGAATAAGCTCAAGACGGAATTTCTCGCAAATGTGACCCATGAGTTGCGGACCCCTCTCACTTCCATTATCGGTTTCAGTAAACTTATTACCGCGCAAGATTCCCTCTCCGGGGAAACTAAAGAGTTCAGTAGGATTATCAACCAACAAGGGGGCAAACTACTGGAGATGGTGGATGATCTGCTGGACCTTTCGAAGATTGAGATGCAGTCCCTTCCTTTTGATTTTTCCGAAGTAACTCTGAACAAGGTTTTGAGGGAGGCGATCCTCTCGCAAAATTCTCTCATCGTTAAAAAGAAACATCGGGTGACCTGGAACCTGGAAGAACAAATTCCCGACCTGTGGCTGGATTCAAATAAGATTTTGCGGGTGTTTATCAATATCATCAACAATGCGATCAAGTTTACTCCGCCGGGTGGAGAAATAACCGTTACCACACGGGAAAAAGACGGAGTGGTAGAAGGAATTATCCAGGATAGCGGCCAGGGGGTAAGGAAAGAAGATCAGGAGATCATCTTTGACAGGTTCCGGCAACTGGACGGCAGCTCAACACGCAAATATAGCGGCTTGGGATTAGGGCTGGATCTTGCAAAACACCTTGTGGAAAAAATGAATGGAAATATCCGAGTGGAAAGCGAGCCGGAGAAAGGTAGTTCATTTATTGTCTCCTTCCCTGTGGGACAAATGCCTCCTGATGAAAGAAATGATGAAATAGATGTATAAATACCATATCTTTTGTTGTGTCAATCAGAGGGAACCAGGGAACCCCAAAGGGTGTTGCCAAAGCAAGGCGTCCCAAACAACCCTGGAATTTTTTAAAAAGACCGTGCATGAACGTGGCCTGAAAAAATCCGTTCGTGTTACGGAATGTGGCTGTTTGGCCGCTTGCCAATTCGGTCCATCGGTGGTGGTGTACCCGGAAGGAATCTGGTACTCCATTCCCAAACCGGAAGACGCCCGGGAAATCCTTGAAAAGCATATCATGGGCGGGGAACCGGTGGAGAAATTTTTTATGAAAAAAGAATAGGGGGCTGGAAGGATTCAACCCGTAACATTCAACATTGTTCAACGTTAAGGTTTTCTTTCTTCCATGCAAAGACCTTTGAAGATTGAAATAGGTTTCGGAAACGGAATTTTTTTGATCGAAGCGGCAAAAAAAGAACCGGAAACAGATTTCATAGGGATCGAAATCTACCGCACAGGAATCAAGAAACTCCAGCGAAAGATTGAAACCGAGGACGCAAAAAATATCCGCATTATTTACGGGGATGCCAAAGAAATAATTCCGCAACTACCCCAAAAGGTATCGGAATTTTTTATCAATTTCCCCGACCCCTGGCCGAAAAAGAGGCACCGGAAAAGGCGCCTGATCAAACCGAATATGGTGGATTTCCTGCACAATAGCCTGGAATCAGGAGGGAAAGTCACCTTGGCCACGGATTTCGCAGACTATGCAGGTGAGATGTTGTTGTATTTCGAAGCCCATGGCGGTTTCGTAAACCTCGCGGGCCGCATGCAGTTTTTGAATCAGATCGAAGGACGTACTCCCACGAAATACGAAAAAAAGTATTTGGTTCAGGGAATCCGAATCTATTATTTGCAGTTTGAAGCGCTTTAGAAAATATCCTGGATATAATTGTCCACACCCTCCCTTGCTACCCTCTGTGCCCTCGTTTTGAGGTTCAACCAGCAGACCAACAATCCCATATACATTAAAGCCAGGGCCAGAAAGGAAAATGCTTGGCTGAAAAAAGAGACGGTGACGGCAAAGTCGTATATGGCGTGAAGTAAAGAGGAAACAAAAAGTCCGGAAAGAATATAGGTCCATGGACTCCTGGACGGGTAAAGGCTGTAAAGGCCGATAAAATAGGCGAATATTCCCGAAAGGCAGGCGTGGATAAAAGGGGTCAGCGTACTACGAACCAGAGAAGTAACCGCCCCGTCCCCAACAGTGCCCATGAAGGTATCACGGATTACAGCCATCTGGATATAGCCGAAATTTTCCACCCCCGCAAAGGCCAGGCCGGACATGATCCCGCACAGGAGATATTCCCTGCCGGAGAGGACCTGTCCCTTCCACTTGTTGATGATGGCAAGGAAAAGGATGGGCATGGCCTTGGTCAATTCCTCGGTAACTCCCACTCCACAGAAGAATCCTGTAAAACGGAGGAAAGCGGAATCCGAATCTATAAAAGAATAAAAGGGGGAGGTCAAAGAGTTAACTAGGGAAAAGACTGGAGAAAGGGTTAGAAGAGATAGAAAGTAAACCCCAAGATGAAGCTGAATGTTTGTTTCTTCATATTGAAAAAGCTTGATGAACACCAGAAACCAGATCATGGAAAAATAAACGGTCATACCACGTACAATCTCTACATTGAGCATGTTCAAGATCAAAGGCATGCCCGCCAATACCAGGATCAACCAGAAAACCTGGCTGTGAAGCAGTTTCCAGAAATCGGGGATATCCATGGCAAAGAGTTCGTCTCTCACCACTTCCACAACGGAACCTGCCTCCAGAGGTTCCCCCTCGTTTCCCGTCAACCGCTCATAGAGAAAAACCCCTTGGCATCCCGGACACCGAATTTTCACCGGTTGGGAACCGGGGATTTGTTCTGCATCCACTTTCAAGGATTCACCACAAATTTGGCAAAAAAGCTTCGTCATTTTGGAATCGGGTTACGCCTTTTGGTCAACTACAAATTTATGGTAAGATTCTCTATCTTTAGCCGCATGATTTTTCGTCAAATGATTTACCCACAGTTTATTCCATTGAATTAGTGAATTGCTACAAACCTTTCTTTGAAAAATTTGTAGCAAGTACTTTGCTGGTGCTTCACTTTGGGTGGATTCCAATCTGACTTTTCAATTGAACATGAATAAGCCAAAAAGCATTCTTGTCGTAGATGATGAAGAGGTAAACCGGGAAATTTTCCAGTCCTTTCTTGAGCCCTTTGGATACGAAGTGGAAGTGGCTATGGATGGATATGATGCCCTGGCTAAGCTGGACCTGGGTTTCGACCTGGTGATATTGGACCTGATGATGCCGGGAATGGACGGATTTGAAGTGGCCCGGAATATCAGGAAAGATCCGGATTTCAAAGACCTGCCCATCATCATGGCCACATCTCTTTCCAGCAAGGAAAACCTCATACGTGCACTCGAGGCCGGTGTTAACGATTTTATTTCCAAGCCTCTTGATACCGTCGAACTCCGGGTGCGGGTAAATTCTCTTTTAAAAATAAAAGAGACCCAGGATGCCTTGAAACTTCATAAAGCGAAGTTGGAAGAGGAGGTGGGGCGAAAAACCAAGTCTCTGCGAAAAAGCCTGGGCAGCATAGCCGAGGCCGAAAGGAAGACCCGCCAGGCTTATCTGGATACCATCCATCGTTTGGCCTTGGCCTCCGAATATAGGGATGAGGATACAGCAGCTCATATCAACCGCATTAGTGGTTACTGTGTTCTCCTTGGCCAAAGCCTTAACCTTGCTCCGGGCGAGGTGGAAAACCTTCGATATGCCAGTCCCATGCACGATGTGGGTAAAATCGGCATCCCCGATGCTATTCTCCTGAAACCCGGAAAACTGGATGCAAAAGAGTGGGAGGTCATGAAAGATCACAGCGTTATAGGGGGCCGCATCCTTAGCGGTTCTTCTTCTGAGTTGTTACAAGCAGGTGAAACCATTGCCATGTCTCACCACGAAAAATGGGACGGCAGCGGCTATCCCAATGGCCTGGAGGGAGAAAATATTCCTTTGCCAGGACGAATCTGCGCCGTAGCCGATGTCTTCGACGCCCTTACCACCGAGCGACCTTACAAAAAGGCCTTTCCCAACGAAGATGCTTTGAAGATTATGGAAGATGGTAAGGGCAAACACTTTGATCCCAAGGTGATCGATGCGTTTTTCAAAAGCATAGAGGAGATGCTGGCCATCCAAAAAGATCACCGTGATGGTTCTGGAGAAAAATGAATAAATACAAGATTTGAACTGGAGGTGCGGTCATGAATCAAATTGATAAAGAAGATATCTTGAAAGCCTTTCATTTTCGCCATGCCTGCAAGGAGTTTGATAAGAGCAAAAAAATCTCGGAGGAGGATTTGCAATATATCCTGGAAACCGGAAGGCTTTCTCCTTCCTCTTTTGGGCTGGAGCAATGGAAATTCCTAGTGGTGCAAAAGCCGGAATTAAAAGAAAAATTACAGCCTGCCTGCTTTGACCAGAAACAGATCACCACATGCAGTGATCTGGTGGTGATCCTCGCCAAAAAAGGATTGTACGAGCCTGGCAGTGCCCACGTGGCGTCCATGTTCAAAAGGTGGAACTACCCGGAAGAAATTTACAATATGCTCATCGATTTTCACGCCGGTCTGGCGGCTAATTATGATCTGACCCAATGGGCCGTGGAACAATGCCACATCGCTGCGGCAAACATGATGACGGCGGCAGCCTTGATCGGTATCGATTCCTGCCCCATCGGAGGCTTCCTCCCGGATAAAGTCAAGGAGGTTTTAGATATCGACAGCGAAAAATTTCAGGTTGGCCTCATTGTTCCTTTTGGTTACCGCCTGAATCCCCAACCGCCGAAAACACGCCTGCCTTTTGATGAGCTGGTGGAGTTCCGGTAAGGCAAACACTTGGCTATGCCTATTGTTGATATCGATTTGGGTGCCTGTTTCAGGAATACTTTATGCTTTCCCCCGTGACCTGACCGTGCGCATTTTCCCTTATCTGCAAGTCAGTTATTAGGCTCTCCTCTTTAAATCTGCGGAAGTTGAGACTTTCAGAAAAGTGATAAGATCCCTTTTCCCTGTAAGCAGCCTTTTTTCCGATTATCCCTATCCGGCCCCTATAATTACTTCAAAAAACTATACACATTCCGCGATTTGGCTTTAGGTTTTTTTATTTTTCAGCCCAACGGGCTGGGACAAGAAAGCCCAGGGTGAAGCCCTGGAAAAAAAATGTAAAAGAAGTTTCACCCTGAAGGGGTGACACAATGAATCTCTTTTGTTGCGCTCCTTCAGAGCTTAAAATGATTTTGAATTCCTCAACCCAGGGCGATGCCCTGGGCTTTCATGTTTAAGCCCTTCGGGCTTTTATGGGAAAAAACAATTTAAAATAGTTCCAACAACCAAATTGGAATAGGTATATGAAACAAATATTACGTTTTTTACTGCCCCTGGCCCTGCTTGGCGGCAGCGTGGGCATTGGGTTTTATTTGATGAACACCGCTCCCGAACCCAAACGCAAGCCACATCATCAAGCGGCGCCCATGGTGGAGGTCCTGGAAGTCCAACCGGAAAGTTACACGGTAAAGGTGAAATCACGAGGCACGGTAACCCCTCGAACCAAGAGCACCCTGGTATCCGAGGTGGCGGGCCGGATTGTGGAAGCGTCTCCTAATTTTCGCAATGGAGGTTTTTTCGAGGCGCGTGAAGTTCTTCTGCGCATCGATCCCGCTGAACACCGTCTTGCCGTGGCTAATATCGATGCAGATCTGCAGGGGGTGGAAGCCAAACTGGTTGAACTTCAGGTCACCGCCGACAACCTGAAAAAAAGCATTGACATCGAAAACCAACATAGAGGCCTTGCCAGAAAACAATACCAGCGAAACGGCGAATTGCATAAAGACGGCACCGTGGCAAAAATAGTGATGGAACAAAGCGAACAGGAATACCTGGCTCGAAACGCTTCTTTGCAATCTTTAAAAAACAGCCTCGACTTGATACCTGCCCAGCGACGGACGCTGGAGGCGGAGCGGAAACTTAAACTGGTCCAAAAGGAGACCGCCCAGTTGGGCCTGGACAGGACCCGCATCCTCGCCCCTTATGCCGGACGCGTGTTAGTAAAAGAGGCGGATTTAGGACAATCCGTTTCCAAGGGTTCATCTCTTGCTACCATTTACGCCGTGGACTTCGCGGAAGTTCGGCTCCCCATCACGGACCGCCAATCCGCTTTCCTGGATCTGCCCGAAAACTTCCGTGGAGAATCCAAACCCATCTCCACAGGACTCCCAGTCACCCTTTTTCCCCACATAGGAGTAAAAAAGGATCAATGGCAAGGACGAATAGTACGTACCGAGGGGACCATCGATACCCGCACCCGCCAATTATACGTGGTAGCGCAGGTGGACGACCCCTATGGCCGTCAACCGGATGGAAAACCTCCGCTAAAAGTGGGACAGTTTTTGGAAGCGGAAATCCAGGGCCGAACCTTATCCGGAGCCTATGTTCTGCCCAGGAAAGCCGTCCGCGCCAACGATGAAGTATTCCTGGTAACGCCGGAATCCCGAATCCACCGCAAACGAGTGGAAGTGGCATGGCGCGATGATGAACACGTCGTAGTAACTTCCGGCATCGAAGCCGGTGACCGCCTCTCCTTGACCGCCCTGTCATACGCTCCCGATGGAGCACCTGTCACCATCAAAAAAGAAACGGAAATTCAGAATAAGTGAAGAGGAAATTACTTACATGATGATTCTGAGAATTTATCTCTCACAATTTAAAAATCTTTAAAATCAAAAACAAACAAAATATTATCGCGCAGGGGCGCAGAGCCGCAGAGGAAACCCAAAAAAAAGATAAGAGTTAAAATATTCTTGTTTTTATCTTTTCTCTGCGTCACTGCGTCTCTGCGCGAGTATGGTTTTGATGTAAAAGCAACCTGGAGAATTAACTTGCATAAGATGATCAACTGGTTTGCGCGAAATGACGTGGCGGCTAATCTGCTCATGGTTGCCATCCTCTTCCTGGGCGCATGGTCCATGAAGGTGCGCATTCCTCTCGAAGTCTTCCCTGAATTCGAACGGGACATCGTCAATGTAGAACTTACCTATAGGGGCGCTACGCCCTCGGAAATGGAAGAATCTGCCGTGGTCCGGGTGGAAGAGGCCGTGGCGGACCTCACCGGAATCGAAAAAATTACATCTTCCGCTAACGAGGGGATTGGACTGGTCCAGGTAGAGGTGGAAAAAGGGCGCAACCCACGAGCCTTGCTGGAAGATATAAAAAATCGGGTGGACGCCATCAACACCTTTCCCGATGAGGTGGAGCGCCCCATTTATAGTCTCCTGGAGTACCGCCGGGAAGTGATCAGCGTGATGGTTTCCGGTGACCTCCCCGAAAAGGAACTGAGAGCGCTTGGTGAAAGGGTACGGGACGATCTCGTGGCCCTTCCCGAAGTGAGTATCGCAGAATTGCTGGGCGTTAGGCCCTATGAAATTTCCATCGAAGTCAGCGAACAAACCCTGGAACGTTATGGCTTGACCTTCCGCGAGATTGTGGACGCCATCCGGCGTTCCTCCGTGGATCTGCCGGCCGGGTCCATCAAAACCAGGGGCGGGGAAATCATGCTGAGAACCAAGGGCCAGGCCTACGTGGCCGAGGACTTTGCCGGAATCAACATCATTTCCACCTTGGATGGGACCCGCCTCCCCCTGGGAGAGATCGCCCACATTCGGGACGGTTTTGAAGAGGAATCCTTATACGCCCAATTCAATGGCAAAGCAGCGGTATTGATCGAGGTATATCGAACCGGCAAACAGAACGCCATGGATATCGGAAGGGCCGTCCGCGAATATGTAGCGGAAAAGAAGAGCCGCATGCCCCACGGCATCACTCTGGATTACTGGAAGGACCGTTCCCGCATCGTCAAACTGCGTCTGGAAACCCTGCTTAGAAGCGCGTGGCAGGGGGGGCTGTTAGTCTTTTTGTGCCTCACCCTTTTTCTGCGCCTCTCCGTGGCCATGTGGGTTTGCATAGGGATACCCATCAGTTTTATGGGCGCCCTGATATTGATGCCCGAACTTGGCGTCACCCTCAATATTGTCAGCCTCTTTGCCTTCATCCTTGTGCTGGGAATTGTGGTGGACGACGCCATTATCACCGGGGAAAACATCTATTCCCATCTAAAGCGTGGAGACTCCGGCATTTCTGCCGCCTCCAGCGGGGCCAAGGAGGTATCGGTTCCTGTGACCTTCGGTCTGCTCACCACCCTGGTGGCCTTTTTACCCCTCATGTTCATGGAAGGGAGACGAGGACCTATTTTCGCCCAGATTCCCCTCATCGTAATTCCTGTTTTGCTATTTTCCTGGGTGGAGTCCAAACTCATCCTCCCTGCCCATATGGTCCACGTGCGGATCCATGAGAAAAAAGACGCCGGACCGTTGGAACGGTTTCAGATTATGTTTGCCGACGGGCTGGAGCGGGCCATCGCGGCCTGGTACAAGCCTTTCCTGGAATGGTGCCTCAAATTCCGTTACCTGACCCTTGCCATCTTTACCGGTGTTTCCATCATCGTGGTGGCTTATGTGCTTAGCGGTCGTTACGGCTTTACCTTTTTCCCCAGGGTGCAAAGCGAGACCGCTCGGGCCACCTTGAATATGGAAACAGGGACGGTGGATTCGGTAACAGCCGGACATATATTCCGCATGGCCGGTATTGCGGAGGAGTTGAAGAAAAAATACACGGACTCCGAAACCGGAGAATCGGTGATCCGCAACATTCTCACCAGCGTAGGCTGGCTGGCGGGCAGGCCTCCCAGGGGCGGGAAGCCCGAACTGGGGCAGGTTAGCCTGGAACTTATGCCACCGGAGGAACGAACGGTTCAAGTCACCACTTCGGAATTGGTAAACGAATGGCGGAAGGCCATCGGGGCCATCCCCGGCGCCAGGGAACTGAACTACCGGGCGGAAATCGGCCGGGGAGGGGATCCCATCAACATCCAGCTCACGGGGCCGGACTTCGATGATTTGAGCAAGGCAGCGGAAGAAATAAGCAAACGGCTCGCGGAGTATCCGGGAGTGTTCGATATTCAAGACACCTTTGAAGAGGGGAAACCGGAGATCAAACTGTTTATTCGGCCGGAGGCGGAACTCCTGGGCCTTTCCTCCGAGGATTTAGGACGCCAGGTCCGGCAGGCATTCTTCGGAGCGGAGGCCCAACGCATTCAACGCGGCCGCGATGACGTCAGGGTGCTGGTCCGCTATCCCAAGGAAGAACGCCAATCCCTGGCCGCCTTGGATAATATGCGCATCCGAACGCCGGGAGGCCTGGAGGTCCCCATAGGCAACGTGACGGAAATTCGATTAGGCACCGGCTTCTCCACCATCCGACGGGTGGATCGACAGAGGGCCGTGAACGTAAGCGCCGATGCGGATAAGGCCAAGACAGACATCACCCGCATCGCCCGTGACTTAAAAGTTTTTCTGGACGAAATGGTCCAGCGTTACCCGGAAGTCCGCTACACCTTTGAAGGCGAGTTGAGGGAGCAGGAGGAGTCCTTCGGCAGTCTCTTTGCTGGGATCTTCTTTGTAATCCTGACTATTTACGCGCTACTGGCCATCCCGCTACGCTCCTATTCTCAACCACTGGTGATTCTCGTGGTTATTCCCTTCAGCGTGGTGGGAGCCATTCTCGGACACAAACTAATGGACATGAATTTAAGTCTCATGAGCGTAATGGGGATGTTGGCCCTGGCCGGGGTTTCGGTGAATGACAGCCTGGTGCTGGTGGATTGGATCAACCGCCGCCGCAGGGAGGGAATGGAAGTGGCAAAGGCCATTCGCGCAGCAGGGCTTGCGCGTTTTCGGCCCATTTTATTGACCTCCCTCACCACTTTTTTCGGACTGACCCCTCTCCTCCTGGAAAAAAGCACCCAGGCCCAGTTCCTCACTCCCATGGCCGTTTCGCTGGGGTTTGGTATCCTGTACGCAACTTTGCTTAGCCTTTTGCTAGTGCCTGTGGGCTATCTGGCGCTGGAGGATTTTAAAAAGTTTTTTCGGTAGGCGAGCCGCCTATAACAAAGCATCCGAGGGGAATAAATGGGATCAGGCTTGCCATTATTGAATTTGAGGGTCATTTTTTCAGGAGGGATAGAAATGACGTTACCATTTCCTGACTACCAACCATGTAACCATGTGAGAAAGTCACCTAACTCGAAGTTAGGCTATAAAACCCACTAGGAAAAATTTATTGCATAATTGCAAGCCCGAGCCCGTTTCTTATCCCTTTTAATAAAACAGGCACAAAGGGCGCAAAGGGAAAGATCAAATAAGGAGTGATTATTTGGTGTGATGGTGGTATAATTTACTTTCTATGGGGGAAAAAAATAAAAAAATTTTAAAACAGAACGCCAACAAACCTCAACCAAAAGAAATTGAGTTTTGGCATATGGCCAGGGATGTTCTTGTTGCTTCAATGAACAAAGGACAGTTTCCCCTCGCTATGGCTGGCATTATTTTCCTGCTGATGATCTTCAAAATGCCCGGTGCGGATGTTTCAAAATTAGTCTTTAAAATTTTTGGAAATCTTGAAAACGGGGCCTTTTTAGGTTATATTCTTTCTGGTATCGCAATACCTGGGTGGTTTATCCACGCAAGAGTGCAACGGCGTGTAATTAACGATGAAATGAAACGGGTTTCCGAAGAAAGAAACACCGCCCAAAAATTATCCGCAGGTCCTGACATAAAATCGAGCAACAAGTTATGAACACCGCTTTTTTGATTCTTCTATTTTTGGCAGTCCTTCACTTTATCTATGAGGGGATTATTGCGCCTTCCATCAGGCTGAATTTGCGCTATAAGCTTTTTTCCATAAGGGACGATCTCCGTCGGCTTAGAATAGTTCATGGTGAAAATATAGAAAAAGAGCTTTTCCACAACCTTCAAAGCTCCATCAATAATGCGATCAGCCTCCTTAACCGGGTCGATTTAATCCTTATGGTCAAGGTTCACATGGCCCTTGAAAAGGACAAGGCATTGTCCGAGGACCTGAAAAAGAGGATGAAACTGCTTGATAACTGCCCAATCGAGGAAGTCAAGGAAGCAAAAGCCGCGACAAATAGAATAGTGGGTTACGCTTTGTTAGCAAACACCGGCATGTGGGTTCTTTATTTGTTGCCCATAGCGATTATTTGCTCCTTCATCGAAAAACTGACAAACTCTTTAAAGCTGCTAATCAGGGAAATAATTTGTATGCCGGAAAGCAAAATTACCAGAATAGCCCCTCCCGAAGAAGCTATGGTTTAAGCCAGAATCCCGTTTATTCCATAATTTTCAAAATTTCCCCGTCCAGATTTTCTAAAATGGGATCATGACCCCATTTCTTGTGAACAGATATTTTTGCTTGTGCCTCTTTCCCATAGTTCGTAGCGCTTTCTAAAGGCCGGATAAGAGGTCTTCCCTGTAAAATTACCCGTCGCTAAATCTTTCAGGGCGAGGGTCACCCTTGAATATTGAATTTGCTCATTAATGTAATATCTGGGATAAACGCTTCGCGCTAGTTTTAAGGAATTCGGAAAAAAATAAACCTCCCAAAATTTCATTGCCAAATACAGAAATCGCGCATTTTCCTGGTAATAACAAAAAAGAAGAGGACAGGCCAGTAATGCATATTAGTAAAAGGGGGTCACCCATTTACCATTTACAATATTCCTCAAGTACAAGTTATTGCCTGACCTCTCCCTTCCATTTATTTTACCAAAACTTCCACCAGGGAGGGCGGAGTCCGATTCTTCTCTTAAGTCGTGCGAGAAATTTTTCGATTGAGATATCCGGTAAAGAAATGTACTCGGTTTGGCCTGTTCTTCGATTTACAAATATTGGACTAGCGCCAATGAGTGTGTCTTCCGGTTTTCTTGTCCTTCCATATCGAATGCTACTCCAGAAAAATATCCAACCGTAAGGTTTTTCGATGGTTTGATCGGAAAGAATTACGATTTTATCATCCCCCTCCTTTGGAAACGTTTTTCGTAAACTCATAAGAATCATCTCTTCTGCAAGTTCACGCGAAAGTGGAAGCTCGATTACCCGCTCCGATTCGATTGGCTCTGTGACTATTTGTTTGGCTTCAGTAAGTCCTCTTTCTTTGTTATCCAGATTATCAGTAATCTCTGAAGTTTCTTGCATGTTTTTACTGATTCTCTTTATCTTCCCTTTTCCTATCCATACCAAAAGCCAATGAGTCCCTCCAAAAAACGCTGTCAAAAGTAGCCATGTTCCAACCAACCACCAAAAAGACATTATATTGAAAAAAAATAATCCAACAGTGATAAGGATCGGAGGGAATATCACGCCATCCAAAGTAGGGACACCACCTCCAGTCATCGGATCACGAGCCACATCGTAAGCGATAAACCACTTAAATATACCAATGAGTAAACCTGAAGATACGAATACTATTCCCATGATTATCATTTTATATTTTCCTTTACGACACTAATTATCGGGCATATAGTCAGCAGACTACACCAGATGAGAACTAACTGGGGGTCGCATCTGGTCAAATGACAAAGTACTTTGCATTTCATTTTGTTGTCTTTTGAAAGGTCTTCCTTAAACCGGGTTACAACCTTGTTCACGCTTCTCCCGCTTATTCCGCCATCCTTCCCCCCCCCCCGTCACTTTTTAATGGAGGCCAGGAAAATGGGGTAAGACTTCATGTAGATGTTTGTGATATTTCGTAACTGCTCAGGTTAACCGGTTCAAGGTTCACGGTTCAAGGTTAAAAAAAGCTTGGAACAACGTGCACCATGGCTCCACAGGGCTTCGCCAATATGGAGCCAGCTGTAAGAGCAAGGCTTTCAACCGGGAACCCTGAACCTTGAACCGGTTAACCTGAGTAGTTACGACATTTCTTGGAATATGGCGAAACCTTGCCGGATTGGATTTGAAGGAGCTTTTTACCATTATCAGTAGGCGAGTTGTTTTAATACAATCGAGGTTAGATAATGGTGGGAGAATAGAAACAGAATACGAAAAGATTAAATCACTAATCAAGATGGGTGGCCCCATAGCCCCCTTCGTGGTAAAAATTTCAAATATCTTTGGATAGATTCTAACTCGGCAATTCTGAGAATCCGTCTCTAACAATCAAAATCTTTTAAAATCAAAGACTTGGAACCACGAATTACACTAATTTCACGAATAAACACTTATAAATTTGTGTAATTCGTAAAATTAGTGGTTAAGAAAGTTTTTGTTTTTTATTTTTTTGTAGTTAAAAATCTTCAAATATCTTTGGGTAGATTTTAATCGCAAACACTGTAAATGGAGAGGAAATATGAAAGTACTAGGTGTTTCAGGTTCTCCCATTCCGGATAGCAATACCGACCGAGCCTTAAAAGAGGCACTGGAGGCAACCGGACTGGAGACAGAGTTCATTAAACTGAAAGACTACAACGTGGAGCCCTGCAACGCGTGCCTCGGTTGCGTCAAGACCAACCAATGCGTTCAAAAAGACGATGGAGTATTGCTGGCGGAAAAAACCAAGGAGGCTGACGCCTTGATCATCGGATCCTACACCCCATACGCCAATATAGATGCACGCTCCAAGGCTTTTCTGGAAAGGCTCTACCCCCTTCGCCATAACCATGGATTCATGGGCGGCAAGCCGGGTGGTGCGATAGTAGCCTCCTGCATCCTGGAAGGGAGTGAAATGTTGCCTCCGGCTGCGGATATGGCCGTGAACTCCATCAAGTTTTTCATGATGGAGGAGAATATGAATTTCCTTGGAGAGGTGAAGGTATTGGGGAATGTGCCGTGCATCAAATGCGGGCGTGGAGACGAGTGCAAGATGAGCGCAATCAAAATGCTAAACGGTCCCGATGCCACCGTGGAATCCGTGGGCACCAATGTCTTTGAAAAACAGCCCGACGCAATAAACAGCGCGAAAGAGTTAGGCCTAAGGATAAAGGCCGCTCTGGCTAGTTAAAACGGGTTGGGTCGAACCTTCTTAAGGGCACTTCCAAAAACTCTCTTTACAACCCCCAACCCCCTTCACAAAGGGGGAATTAGTCGTAGTTTTCTTCAAAAAAGGGAGTTTTTGGAAGTACCCTTAAGAAATTACCGTGACACAGGATTAGAGGCTGTTAATAATCGCAAAATTACTATCTTATAGCCCCTGCCGGTACAAAGCCCTCTATCCATCAAATGGCGGAACCCAGAATATCTAAGAAATAACTTCGCGTCTTCTGCGGTATGCTATCGATATGACATATCAAGAGATAACAGGTCATTTGTATAGTTTAGGTGTCCCTAAGATAGCTGAACACTCTCAACGTTTTTTTAAAACCGGTGAAGGTGAATATGGTTTTGGAGATAAGTTTTTGGGAGTCCGAGTTCCGGTTATTCGTCAAGCAGTTAAAAAATACAAAAATACGCCATTGAGTGTGGCAGCAAAGCTCTTGAAGTCTGAGTACCATGAAGTTCGACTATTTTCTTTGCTCCTTTTAGTTTTTCGCTTTTCCAAATCCAAACCGAATGAACAAGAAGAAATTTACCATATCTACTTGGGTAACACTCACTATATAAATAACTGGGACTTAGTTGACAGCTCGGCTCATCACATTGTCGGTGCTTATTTAGAAAACAAAGACAGATCCGTATTGTATGATTTTTCGAGGTCGGATTCCCTTTGGGAGCGTCGCATAGCAATCATATCAACTTTTTACTTTATTAAGAGAAACCAGTTCATCGATGCATTGCGCATTTCGGAGCAATTGATTAACGACCAAGAAGACTTAATTCACAAGGCGGTAGGTTGGATGCTAAGAGAGGTAGGTAAACGAGACCTGAACACAGAAGTAACCTTTTTGAAATCTCATTATCAGGAAATGCCGAGGACCATGCTTAGGTATGCAATTGAGAAATTCAGTAAAGAAGAGCGTCACATGTACTTGAATGGTGAGGTATGATCTTATAGCTAACAGGCGCTAAAAAAGAACTAAAAGCGTAGTTATTTAACGCAAAGGCGCAGAGGACGCGGAGAATTTTTTTTTACTACTGTTCACAAAGAGTAAAGGAGTTAAAGAGAAAGACCGAAAAATTTAATCATTTTTTTTACCCTCTTACCCTCTTTTTCTCTTTGTGAGAATTCTTTATCTTTGTTTTTTCTTGTTACTCCTCACTTGTGCGCTTAACGCCCTTTGTCGGCTCAAACTTGTAAATTAAAAAACTTAAAGCAAAAAAGAGGATGAGGCACGAAAAAAAATATGGTGCATGGGCCTGATAAGCTAAGGCAGCTTTCTTGCCAGGCATAATGGCGGGGCCAAGGGTGTTAAGAAAAAAGCACAAACCCAGTATGAATTTGATAAATCGATTGTAAGGGTTTTGGGGATACTTAAACATACACGCAGCCATGATGCACGCTGGAAAAAACAATGTGGAGAAATAGATCCTTTGCACATGAGGCGTTAAAATTACTACAGCCGCCACAAGAAAACCATAGTCCAACAAATCTCGTCCTTCCCCCGCTTTTGCTGCAAGAACAACAGCCGCAAAAACCAGTAACAGGGCAGTTATAATTTGCCATATGGCAATTACCTGCCCTCGTGGAAGATCCGTAAAGTTCACCCGTGGACTCTTTTTCTTTTGGTTTTCATTCCATTTTAAATATCGGAAAAGTGTCCCCTTCAGTGAATATCCTCCAAAATCACGAGTCCCTTTAACCTTGGCCAAGTGAACCCACTCCGTCAGTAATTTTTTGTTGGCCTCATGGCCAAAATATAAGGAAGGCAACAGATTCAAGGCAATCAAGCTTAAGAAAATAAAAAAACAGATTTTAAACTGCTTTTTCAGCGCAAAGTAACCCACAAACAAAAGGGGGAAAACTTTTATAGAGATGGCTGTTCCAAGGAGAAGCGATGGGAAAATAGTCTGTCCTTTTTTCATTAAATAAAAGGCAAGGACACATAAAAAAAGGATCAAAAAATGGACATTCCCTCCACGAAACTCTTCAATCAGATACCCGCCTGCCACCAGAAATGATATGCCAAACACTTTCCAAAAATTTTCCCGGCCCACTCCCCACCAATCCAGGATAATCCAAACCAAGGAAACCAAGGAAACGATCTTTAGCAAAAACCACAGAAAGGCTGCTACCTTCAGATTTAATATGGCAAATGGTAAAAACAGGAGAATAAAAAGAGGGACATAATTGAAACAGTGCCCTACATGCTGATCGCCTTGGGGATAAATGTTGAAATCATTATTCAGGACCTGCTGTGTTGCTTGGTAATACAGGGGAAAATCGATGGGATGGTTAGCGCTGTAATACGCAGCATACAGCACCCCGGTTAATAGAAGAATCAATCCGATTTTTTTCATTAGTAATTACCCACGGAAGACACGGGAAGGTCCTTATTTTTTTTCTGTGAATTCCGTGTATTCCCCAAGGTTTGTACACAAGTTGATAAGGTTCAATAAAAACAGAGGTTTATGTTTTGAATTTTCCCCTCCTTACGAAGGAGGGGGCTGAAAAAACATTGCCTTTCCCTCAATCCTCAAAGATGCTTTGTAGGTGGAAGGTTCTAAACTTTGTGTATAGTGCCTTCTGCCTCTGTGCCTAAGCACTTAAGAAAATACCATCTTCCAAGATCCGTGAGTTCAAACCCGGATGCTGTCTCCCGGACCATCCCTTCCTTTTGTCCCACCTCTCTCAGCAATCGATCAAAAGAACCGTCCTTTAAAATATTGTGGGGAAGGTTTTGCCTGGGTATCATACCATCCGAGTTCAGCAAGTGAATCAGCTTATTCTGGGCAAGACAATATGGATGGCTTGGTTTTTTCAATTCACCCGCCAAAAGTTTGAAAACTTTATCGGTCAAATCACTCAAGGAACTTTTGTTTTCCATCAAACCTTTTACGGTGATTCCGGTTTTGTCTTCCGTACCCGAGTTTCTAACATGAAGAGACGCCTTCAAGATGTGGCTGGCACTCCGTATTTCCAAATAAAAAAGGTCGGGCTCTTCCTGAAAAACCTTTTCCTTCACCTCCCCATCTTTTCCAAAGGCTGTTTCAATAAGTTTCACTATCTTGGGCTTTGCCTCTTTCCAAACCCTTGAACCCCTCATCCATTTGCCTTTATCCGTATAATAAATATGGCGGATTTCATTGAATCCAACCAAAAAAGGTTTACGCAAAGCTTCTATCCAATCTTCTCCGCAAAACTTTCCATATAAAGATGTGAGCGCGGCAATGCTGTTCAATGCTCCTTTGACCCCATTTCCGGCAAAGATGCACAGGCTTTTATCTTCGTGATTTTCCAGGTACCCTGCGGTGATAACATGGCCGGACCTCTCCGATCCCACGGCAAAGCGGCTGCCAAATTCCATTGCCCGTCGGAGCAA
The DNA here is from genome assembly GCA_029261755.1 of Nitrospinia bacterium. Lineage (GTDB taxonomy): Bacteria > Nitrospinota > Nitrospinia > JACRGO01 > JACRGO01 > JACRGO01. The sequence goes on along the minus strand of JAJDAS010000033.1, from coordinate 4,124 downwards.
CCATTTGTCCCCCACCCCGGTCTTCTCAATGGCAAACCCTAATGTTGACGCCTCAATGGAGCTTTGAAGGTCACTTTCCACCGTATGTACAAAAAGAGCGCCTTGCCATGTATCGGAGTCATTCGTAATCAAATATTTTGCCATATGGACGGCAATCTCATCTCCCGAAAGAACCACAAGTTCATTTTGAAATGGATTGTATACTACCAGGTTGAACCGGTCACCATCTCCGTCAAAAACGACCCCCACAACGGTCTCTTTGCGTTCCATTATATCCTGGCGATATTTCCCACCCAGTTGAAAGAATTCCCGGACAAATTTATTTTTCGCAAGAGCCTTACCGGAGCCTTCTATGTATTCCTGGTTGATGGAGGAGATATTTTCAAACCCCACCACTCCGCAGTTTTCATTGATTCCATCTTCAGGATTGGCGCTGACTTCTATTAATTCTTTGAAACCTATCGAGCGGAACAGTTCAGCAGCCATGCCGGAGCACGCCCCGTTGGAAGCATCCACCACCAGACGAATGGATTCATAGGCGTTCCCCTCTTTATCCCATGAGTTGCGCCTATCTTTGTGGAAAGTTTGAAAAAGAAGGAGGGCTTCTTCCCAGCAATCCACAAGTTTGCCAGTCTCCTCAATGGTTTTCAATTTTTCAGGGTTAACGTCGGCAATGGCATGGGAAATATTTTCTTCCTCTTTGGGTGTCGGCTTTAAACCTTCCGGGGTCAGGAAAATTTTGATGCCGTTTTGGTCTGCCGGATTATGGGAGGCGGTGATGGCCATACCGGCCTGGAGTCCCTTCGCCGCCATATAGATGGGAACCATGGGCGTTGGGACAGTTCCGAGAACCATGGCGTTAAGCCCGGCTTTCCTGATCCCCGCAACCACCCTGGAGGTAAATATCCCGGCCAGATCCCTTGGGTCCCATCCGATTGCCAACTCTTCTCCCTTTTTAACCTTTCCCGACCTTAAAAGATATTCGGCAACACCGAATCCATAGAGTTCAAAAAACTCCTCCGTCAGCCAACCGGATTCCAAAAAGAGGCCAAGGGAAGTTTTTCCTGTGGCTTTCAACTCCTTGGCTGTCTTTACAACGCCTCGTATTCCGTCAGTTCCTTGTAAACGCATTTTTTTAGTAGAATAAAGTTAAAGTTGAAGTAACTACTCAGGTGTTTAGGTTGAAGACTGAAGTATATCATTTATTTCGCAATGATCTAATCAAGCCATTCAAGACCTTCTCAGTTTCGATGTCAGCTAACTCAAAAGCCCTAAGTTTTATGTGATCACACATTACTATTTTTTAAAACCTTCCGCCTTCAGTCTATCCACCTGAGTAGTTACAAGTTGAATAGCTTGGAACCATTTGAGCAAAGTGAGACATAATAATATCACTAATTTCAGCCTCTGATCCATTTCTATTGCTTTAGCGACTTTGATGCATAAATCCCTGTTTTTTTTAGAGAGTTGTTAATACCTGAAAATCTTAATTAGCCACAGATTTGCGCATAAATTCACAGAAAAGGCAGGTGAAATTCTGTGTGGTTCTATACTACAAATCCATGAAACTTTGTTTTTTTAGCACAACTTTTTTTATGAAACCTTTAAAAACAAAAGATTTTTTTACCACTAATCCTCATTGATATTCACTAGTTATTTTAAGGATTTTATTAGTGTTAATTAGTGCCAATTAGTGGTTTGTTTATAAGTTTTTTGTAGCTTTGCGCTTTTGGATTAAATGGAGTGGTAAAAGGGTATAGGAAAGGATGGAAGTTTAAGAAAGAATTTTAGACAGGATTACTGGATGTACGAGGTTACTGTTTTGGCCCAAAAGGTCAACCCTGTTTATCTTGTTCATCCTGCCCAAAAAAGCTTTTTTCAAATAGCTAAAGCATTACAATCTTCTTATATGGTTTTTCTTGTCACTCGTCATTTAATAAAGTTTGCAAAGCCCTTGGAAAAACCTGGATCATGTCGCCAGCTATTAATGATCGTTCCCCAAACTCTTTGGCCGCAAGATCTCCCGCCAGACCGTGTAGAAAGACCCCCACATTTGTCGCCTCCTCCGGTCCAAGCCCCTGGGCAAGGAATCCGCCCACCATCCCTGCTAAAACATCACCCGTACCTGCGGTGGCCATTCCGGGATTCCCGGTGGTGTTGATGAACGCATCCCCTTGAGGAGAAGCAACGATGGTTCCGGCGCCTTTTAAAACGATGAAGCAGCCCGTGGATTGCGCAAGGTCCATGGCTACCTCCAGCCTGTTTGACTGAACCTCTTTGGTTGGAATGTTCATGAGCCTTCCCATTTCCCCGGGATGAGGGGTCAAAATGATGGGAGCGTTTTTTCTTTCCAATATCTTTTTATCCAGGGCCAGGAGATTGAGTCCATCTGCATCTATAATCATGGGAATGGCCGTGCTTGCAATAACTTTTTGCAGAAATTTTCCGGTTTCCGGTTGGGCGCCTATGCCCGGCCCAATCACCAGGGCACTCTTGCCCGCGAGCAAGGGCTCCAGGTTTTCGTAGGAGCTTTCCACCAGGATTCTTTTTTCGGGCTTGTTTAAGGGTTCCGACATCACTTCCATGAGGCCCATTTCAATAGCCTGATGGACCTTTTCAGGAACCGCCAGGGTAACCAGTCCCGCGCCCGACCGTAACCCGGCCAGGGCCGCCATGGCAGGAGCCCCGCCTTTCCCTTCCGAACCTCCCATGATCAACAGATGGCCGTAGTCTCCTTTATGGGAATCCAAGGGTCTGGAGCCAAGCAACCCGGCCACATCTTTTTTTTCCAGCCAATTCACCTTGATCCCCGCTTCTTCCACTAACTTGGGGGGAATGCTGATGCCCACAACCTCCAGGCAACCCACATGGGTGGAAGCAGGGGTAAGGAGATGCGCCATCTTGGGCAGACCAAAAGAAATGGTGAGATCCGCCCGGATGCAAGAACCTTCCACTTTTCCGGTATCGGCGTTTAACCCGGACGGTATATCCACGGCCACCACCTGGTTCGGCAGTTCATTGATGAAATCAATGGCCTCTTTATAAAATCCTCTGACTGCAGTGGAAAGACCCGTTCCAAAAATTGCGTCAATGACGAGATCCTGCCCCGAAATGGCTTGACGTAAAGAAAGGAGCTTTTCGGAGGTGGTTATGGTTTGAAAGGGGAGGCCCATCTTTTGGGCAATTCGGAGATTGACGGCTGCGTCGCCTCCAATTTTTTCCGGCTCCGCCAAAAGGATGATATTCACTTGACGTCCTTGGTTTGCCAGATGCCTGGCAATGGCGAAGCCGTCTCCGCCGTTATTTCCTTTGCCGCAAAAAATGAAAAACTTTCCGTGGGTAAACTGCTTGTAATTTTCCAGCAATACCCTTACCAATTGGATGGCCGCGTTTTCCATGAGCACCACGCCAGGAATGCCGTATTCTTCTATTGCCCGTTGGTCCAGCGTTTTCATCTCGGCGGAGGAAGCTACTTTCATGTTTTTACTCCAAATGGTTCATGATTAAAAACTAATAAACCCTTATTGCCCACGAAATACACGAAAAAAAACCTAAAAGGCTAAGCATTAAAAGATTATTGCGGTTTCGTGGACCATTTTTTTTACAAAACGATTCGTTCAGATTCCAGTTTTGGGTGGTGCCCAAAGTTTACCAGTAGGCCAAGCCTGAATTCTGTGGCATGTAAATAGTTCAACATTTGAGCCCGATGTTCGTCCGTTAATTTGGAAACGGCTTTAATCTCCACGATAATTTTTTCATAACAAATAAAATCCGGGATGAAGGTCTTTTTGAGTTCTCGCTCCCTATAGTTCAATTTTATTTCCTTCTGTGGGTCAAAGGGCAATTTTTGAAATTCAAACTCAATCTCTAAACATTCTTGGTAAACTTGTTCCAGAAATCCGCATCCCATTTCTTTGTATACTTCAAAACACGCTCCCGTAATTTTATAACTCTCATCCGCGTAAATAACCTTCCCCATTTTTCTCCTTTCCGATTTTCAAATCTTTTGAATTATGAATTTTTTCGTGTGTTTAGTGTGTTTGGTGGGGGGATAGTTTTTTTGGGTTTGGTTTTTTAAATGTTTAAAATTTTTTTGGCACGAAAAAAACGAATAAAACCAAAAA
>JAJDAS010000032.1 GCA_029261755.1 Nitrospinia bacterium | reverse complement strand
TGAAAGGCTTGACTTAAGCCAAAGTTTGAAGTAACTTTTTAAAGCGTTTTAAAGCGTTTTAAAGCGTTTTAAAGCGTATTAAAGCGTATTAAAGCGTAAATAAAGGCGTGGCAATAGCACGACACTAACCGGCGAAAGACCTAAACACTTTTTTCTAAGTATGCTCATCATGGACGATAACAACAAGTTAGATAATAGTGATAAAACTGACGGTGAAAAAATAGCCCCTGATGCTACCGAACAACCGTCCTCCACCCCCAAAGCCAAGGTTTTACCGTTGGCTGTTTTTTCTCAAACTGCCCAGCAAACAGTACAGGCCATTATAAATCAGTTGAGAAAAGACAACTTGTATAATGAAGATGTGGCCGCTTCCGTAAAAAGCACCATTCCCAGGATAAAAAAAATCGCCACTGATAGCTTTCAAACCTGCACTAAAATACTCACAGAAGCCCTGGTTGTGAAAGGCGAAGAAACAAAGCAGGAAATAAAGAATAAAGAGGAGCTGATCAAAAGAAAGGACCATTTCACCAGGTTTCTATTAAGTCCATATGAGGAAGTCATTTGCATGGGAGATAGCATAGAAATAAGTCCACAAAAATTTCCACGCAAAATCATTGCATTGTTTAAGCAAGCGATAGAATTGATGGTTCCTCCCATTATTATTGAAAAAAGCAAGCCATTAAGCGAAGAGATTGTTTCTTTGTATCCGGATAACGATAAAGAAGGAGGAACTGACTGGGAAAGCATTAGTCGGGATTTTATTTTTGTTAACAAAGCGGTTCAAGAAAACCGCTCGAAGGGTGGGCCGATTAACTGGGAAGAGGTACACAAGACCTGGGAGGCCAACATTCAGGATGAGAACCATATAGCTCAGTTAAAAAAAATAGGAGAAATAAAAGAACCAAATGAACAGATTATGCGTAGACTATTGGAAGAGTTGACAAATCCGGAAACCATGGAGTCCGAACAGAAAAAATTGAAAGAAAAAATTCTGGAGCACATATTTCAGGAAGCCGGACATGATCCTGAAGAGGTTGAGTGTGAAAGAATTTGCGCTGATTTTATCCAGGTTCTATCCAAGGGTTTGCCTGAAAACCAGTGAAGATTGAAGCTATCACGCCATCAGTAGCATGCCTCGCAAATCCTTTTGAGTTCTGAAGGATCAAACATCAAGAAGGGATATTCCCGAAACTGTATGGCGGTTTTTTCATCTTCCTTCTCGGAAATTTCCTCCAGCTTTTTTTTTGTTTCCAGCCAAGTGGGTTCCAAGAACGAAAAAAGTGTTTCATTCAAGCGGTTCATCTCTTGTGAAAACTCCTTCCCTTTTTTACCCTTAGCAGCGCCCATGAGGAATTCTCTTTTTTCTCTGGAGATTCCCACAAAGGCCTCCCGTTTGTCCGAGTCCGTAATCAAGTCAACAAACTTCTCCGGCTTGAACTGCATCTCTCTAAGAGTTTTCTGTAACCTTTCCGCTTCACCATCCGGTAATTTCTCGATTCCCAGATCGGGGGCCAAAGTAAGGGAGGCGGCCAGATAGTAGGGGGGCGTTAACCCATAATATTCCCTAATAATAAAATCGGCGGCCTCATCGTATTTTGCCCCACCTATCCCGTGGATAAAAAGGTCGCAGAGAAATAAACGGGAAAAAATGGTAAGGGTCAGTGCTTTGGGTCTGATTTTAATGGAGTCTTCCAGAAGCAATGCTGTTCCTTTTTCCAGGTTGTCTCCATTAACTTCAAACCTCTCCCTTCCTTCCGGTATTAGTAAAAAGCTATCCTTGCCGGCAGAAAGCTCTTCCGATTCGAGTGAGACAAATATCCTTTTTCTCAAACCGGATTTATCGATCCACCAGAAAGGCAGTTCAAAAGACCCGTCCCGAATTTCCAAATCGGGAAAAGGGTTGGCTTTGTATCGCAGTTTGTGTCGGACCCGATAATCGCCCAGCGCAGAATTATAAACTTTTACAAAACGTTCCGCGTCCATGGCCAAAGCCAAAAAGAAATGATGGAACGACCTAGTTGCACAAACAGCCGAGAGAGGAAGAGAAAGATAGTTTAAGTCCGCAGGCTTTTCATAACTACGGCGCAATTCTGCAAAAAAACTGGATAGGGTCCCGGTCTCTTTCAGGGCATTACTACCCAAACTTGCCGACTTTTCCAAATTGGTTAAAAGAGAAGCATGTGGGAGGGTTTCCAAATGGGACCGAACGCAACTGACAAAATCGCTCCATTCTTCTTCGTTGGGTGCTGGCATGGACTCCAGGGCTTGCCCTTCCTCTCCGGTCACCCACTTTTCCCAAACCACTTTTAACTTTTTTTCTCTTCTTGGAAAAGGAAACTGAAGAGGTCCTGCCGTGTCACTGTCAACTTCCAGGTTTACCGCCAATGCGCCGGACTCCTTCGCAATAAGATCTAAAAGGAAAAGCTTTATCCAAACACCCGAATGATTCAAAAGAGGCTGGTGCCCTGAAAGAACAACCCTGGTTGAAGAAGAAAGGTTTACCTTGCCACCAAGTTCGTCTTGCAGCAAAGCAGCCATTTCTTCTCTTAACAATGACTTGAAATTGTCCCCATTCATCTCCCCAATTTGCAAGGAGGAGAGATTCAATCTTTCCCGGTTCTCTTCCATCCGATCCGGAATTTCCGAGCGGGGAATACTGCAAAATAATTCACCGTTTTTTAAAGGGACTTTCCACTTTGTTACCATAATAAAGACCTTGTAATTTTTTGGATAACTGGAGTGGTGGAGTATTGGAGTGATGGAACGTTGGACTTTCCACCACTGGCTCTGTACTTTCCAATATTCCATTGTTCCATCATTCCGTTTTTGCTCTTTCCAATACTCCAATACTCCTGTACTCCAATACTCCTGTACTCCACCACTCCATTACTCCCTATGTCTTATCCTTTCCCAATAGGGTTCAAAGGAAAAACTTGGGTCCCTGGCCTTGCTGTGGCACTCCTTACATGTTTCCTCGTTTAGCTTTCCATACTTCACCGAAGGATCTTTTGAGTGCTCCTTGCCAGGCCCGTGGCAAGACTCGCATTGCACGCCGCCTAAATCAGGAGTTATGGCATCATTCAGATAGCCACCTTTTTCAAAACCCACCACATGGCATTTCAAACATTCCGGATCGTAAGATTGCCGAGCCTCTCTCAAAGTTTCCAGGGCATGGGCATGGCGGGTTTCCTTCCAGGTATGGACTATTTCCTCATGGCAAGCAGTACAGGCATCAGAGGCAAGGAAGGGCGTGGCTTCTCTTTGTTTCTTTTTTATCTCTGATTTTTTTAAGAACAGTTCCTTCACATTTTCTTTGTACCTTTGGAACGAAGGCTTCAGGGAAGGGTCATCTTCGGTGGACTCATTCAAAGGGAGCCAGGCATGGTTGATGGATATTTTTTTTTCATTGCCTATTCCCCTTACCTCCATCTGACCCAACCTTCTTGCCCGGTTGTCGACAAAAAAGAGTCCTCTACCTTTTTGGATGATGGGGTCTTTGATTTCCTCATCATCGGGATCTTCCGTATGTCCGGTGATCACGATGTTGATCTCCGGGAAATCCTCGAAAATCTTTTTCCCAAGGGGCTCACGGACGTGTAAGAGGAGAATGAGCAAGTCTATTTTGTTCTCCTGCAAAAGGCCCTGCAACCTCGCCTTTAAAAACTCCTCCGGCGGCGTAAGAGTAATCCCTTGGTGGGAGGGATCATCAAAAAGGCGATCATCTACCAGGCCAATAACTCCAACCCGTGCACCCCAAGATAGTTCTTTAACGATGATTTCCTGAAACTCCATTTTGGCGTGACGTAAGTTGGAAGCCAACCAACCTCGGGCTCCCTCGGCTTGAAAAAACCCGGTGCCATATGCAAAATCATTTTCACCGGGTATCACGGCGTCATAACCCATGGAGGCTAAACCATTAGCGATGAGGTTGGATTTCAGGCGTCCTTGCGGACTTGTCCCTTTCAGGTTACCCCCTGCGTCCAGAACCAGGATATCCTTGGCTTTTTCCCTTACTTCTTTAATGGCCGTTCCGCGTCTTAGCAATCCACCAAAATCAGCCTCAGGTGTGCAGCCGCAGGGTTTGATTTCCTCAAGGGTATTGCCGGAATAAAGAATGGTCAGGGAAGGGCCGGTTTGGACGGAGTTGATCTCTCCATTGGAAGGCAATGAGATCCCCAAAACTACCCCTATCAGGAGAAGGAGGGAAAGTGTGAAGAGAAACCGATGTGGATTGGTGAGAAAATGGAAGTCTTTTAGCATAATGGGTTACAAACCTGTAACGAAATGCAAGATATTTAAGATTGGAGGTAGGTCTTTTTTAAAGAATTTTCATTAAATCTAAAATCAATAATCTAAAATCTAAAATATCTTTGCCCTAACCACGGGGCGCTCCCAGATAGGTAAAGGAGCGGCTCTTGATGAGACAAAAGATTTTATCCCTTTCCTTCAATTCGAGATCCTTAACAGCTTTGAGGGTCACCTCGGCCATAACAACAAAACCTAAATCCACATAAACTAAGGCACGATTCCCCACTCTGTTGATCCCTTGGATCGTCCCTTCCAGTTGGTTCTGGATGGAGGTCCCCTCCACTCGCCCAGTGGCCAGAACAATATCTTCGGGCCGCACAGCCACAAAAACCTGTTCTTCTGTGGCAACCTCCGCGATGGGTAGCCTCAGTTGGTGATGGTTTATTTTTACCGTTGTGAACCCCAATTCCGGTTCATGCTTACAAACCGTAACCGGAACCACATTTTCCAGGCCCAGGGATTCCGCAAGGTTTAAAATCTTTTCATCCTTCATCACTTCCAGGAAGGGCCCGCACCCCAACACCCTTCCCTTTTCCATCACCACTAACATATCCGTAAGTTGAAGGATTTCGCCGATGGAGTGGCTCACATAGATCATGGGTATTTGGAGATTGTCTTTGACTCTTTTCAGGAAAGGCAGGATCTGCCTTTTCAATCCCACGTCCAGGGAGGCCATGGGTTCATCCAGAAGAAGAAGTCGGGGAGAGGCAAGAAGGGTACGGCCCAGGGCCACCCTTTGCTTTTCTCCTCCGGAAAGCCTTCCAGGGCGGCGAGAGAGCAAAGGTTCGATTTCCAGCAGATCGATGATCTGGTCGGGTTGAAAGCGCCTCTTATCCGGGGAAAGGAGACGATAACCGTACAGGAGGTTACTCTGAACGGAGCGGTGGGGAAAGAGTTGGCTATCCTGAAAGACATATCCAATGCCCCGCTTTTCAGGCGGCAGGTTGATCTTTCTTTCGGCGTCAAAGAGGAGATCGCCATCCAACTCCATTCGGCCGGATGGTGGTTGGGTCAAACCGGCTATTACGTTGAGAATGGAGGTCTTTCCCGAACCGGAAGGGCCGAAGAGTCCGGTAACGGGTTGATCCAGATTTAAGGCAACATCCAGATCAAAATGTTCACGGTTTAATTGAAACTTCAGGTTTAACAACATAAAGGTAACTACTCAGGTGCAGGGTTCAACGTTTAAAAGGTTCAAGGTTAAAATATCGCTAAAGATATTTCAGGTTTTAGATTTCAGATTTGCGGTAGGTTTTTGTTAAAATTAAAAAAAATATACCTCAAATCTTAAATCACCAAATCACCAATCTAAAATGTCCTTGAAAATCACTTCCCCAACATTTTCTCCGCTCGCTTTGCCAATAATTCACTGGCGATTAGAGCGCCAAAGGCCAAAATCACCGAAAGTGCCACCAGACGAAAGGCAGGTTCTTCTCCACCTGGAATCTGGGTATAGGTGAAGACCGCCAGGGGGAGTGTTCGAGTCTCCCCCGCGATATTGGAAACAAAAGTAATGGTGGCTCCGAATTCCCCCAGGCTTCTGGCAAAGGCCAGGATCAGGCCGGTGAGGACCCCCGGAAAGGCCAAAGGTAGGGTCACCGTAAAAAAAACGCGCAAAGGGCCGGCGCCAAGGGTGCGGGCAGCGTCTTCCAATCTTGGTTCCACCTGCTCCATGGAGAGGCGTACGGCACGGACCATCAGAGGAAAACCCATTACTGCGGAGGCTACCACGGCGCCCTTCCAGTTAAAGGCGATGGAAATATTGAAGGTTTCCTTAAGCCAACTTCCCAGAAAACCTTGATTGCCAAGAGCCAGCAGAAGGAGGTAGCCGGTAACCACGGGAGGAAGGACCAGAGGCAGATGGAGGAGTCCGTCCAACAGGGTCTTGCCGAAAAAGCTCTTTCTGGCCAGAATCCAGCCTCCAAGAATGCCTGGAACGCAAGTAACAAGTGCGCACCATAAGCCTACCTTAATGGAAAGCCAAAGCGCGGAAAGTTCTTCTGGGGTGAGATGGAAGGGAGATAGCTGCATCAGGTAATAATAACCCTAAAAAAGGATGGGGTACAAGGAACAGGAACGGTGAAGAAACTATGGTGGGAGTTCAAAATCAGTGTTTGGTTTTCACTATAAATATGATGTATCCTACCTGCGATATCGCCCTGCTGCCTTGTTTATTTTGCCAATCGGATTCATTTATTTCGGAAGGAGCACGCTATGATGAATATTGATCTAGAGAAAGTCTCAAAGTACAAACTATTCGAGCGCCTGAGCCCTGAAGAACTGGACAAAGTCCTTTCCTGCTGCAACGATATGATTTGCCAACCTGGACAAGTGATTATTCAGGAGTCAATTTTAGGGCCTAAAATATATCTTATTTTGAAGGGACAGGCTTCCGTAGCAATAGAGTTCAAAAACATGCCGGGAAGCCAGGCAATTGCATCTTTGGGAGAGGGGGACTTCTTCGGAGAGTATTGTTTCCTGGAAAACAAGCCCAGAACCGCTCAGGTAACCGCCGTGGATGAGGTCCACGTTCTGAAAATTGACAACCAAGCGCTCAATGAACTGATGGAAGAAAACCACCACATCGGTTATGTCGTCAGCCGAAACCTTGCCACCGTATTGTCACAAAGGCTTTTTGAAACCAACATCAAGTTGCGGGATAAAGCTTGAATTGATGCCGAAATAGTTTACATAAGTGGTAGTCCGCCACTGAACAAAAACTATTATTTTTACTAAAAAAGGAGGGCGTCAGGAAAAAAAGATTTTCCATCATAAGCCTTTTAGTAGCAATGTTGCTGGGCGCGGAGCTTTCGCATATGGACTCAAGCTTTTTAAGTCCCTGCGACGCCTGGGCAGTCACTATTCGAGATTTCTTTACTTTTAGATACTGGGCGTACACGGCTGGTTTCCAGAAAGTGCGAACCCACGTTCAGGTACAAGACAATCAAAAAAGTGTCTATAGGATTTATAAATGCAAAATCATAAACGAATCCAAAGCATACGTATATATAGAAAAAAGAGCACAAGCAGACATGCTCCCTCACCTTGGACCCGATGTGTGGCAGGACCAGTAAAGATACACATTGAAAAGGGGTTTACAGTGGGCAGTAAATGGTGGGCTGAACCTGCGAGACATGGAAGGGGATAAGTGTCGAACTATGGGATTAGCCCGCTACCTTAGCATCGGTTTTTTCCGCGTT
>JAJDAS010000031.1 GCA_029261755.1 Nitrospinia bacterium | reverse complement strand
CCAAACTATATGGCTGGGTCTGCAACGCCTTGATGATATTACGGCTATGTGGATTAAAATGAAAAAACATGTTCCACAATGGAATAAACCGCCCGTCTCCAGAAAAATGGATTATGGGTAAAGATCAGATGAGAATGGGCTTAACTTTGTGGGTGGACGTTCCAGCCAACCCATTCACATGGGTTACTACAAACTGCCTCAACTTATTGAGAACTTACGCCGGACCAAGTTAAACGCTTGTTATAAAAAAGAAATTCCAGCCACTTCCCCCTTGCCACAACAAGGTTTCCTCTGCCCAAATTTTGAGGGATTTGCATTCCCCAAAAGCCTGTGGTAATTTCTTAACTTCCCTTCGGCTCTATTCCTGTTTTTCCGGGAAAAATCCGTTTTGTAAACACTCGAATTGACTTTTTGGGTCCGCTGGCCCTTTTTACATGGAAATAGCACTTAATCAAAACGAAACCTTCCAGACGCCGCCCTGGGTACCTTCCTCCCTCTCCAATGAGAAAGGCGGGATAGGCCAGATCATTGTGATTCTGGTCCTTCTCGCACTGTTGGCCGTAGTTGGTTTGTTTTTTTTCAAGATGAGGGCGATTCCCGGAGCTGCCACTGTTTTCAGCTTAGGTGGGATGCCGGGTAAGACTCAAGTGCTGAAGGCAATTGTTACGGGGCAACCCCTTGCTGCGGGCCTGGTGGGAAAAATCAAAAAGGAAAAAGGCACAAAGGAGAGGCTAGCAGCCTTTGAGGCAAAACTAGTAGTAATTCGGGAAAAAGACACCGATTTTATGTTTTCGGAAGGCAGATTAGTCAAGGTCGCTTCCGCAGAACAGAACATAAATAAATATTTTGAGGATCTTCGGGTTTACATGAATAGCATTTATAAGGCTTACCCGGTAAAAAAATCGATTCCCGCTGACTTGTTGATAGAAAAAATCAGCGAATTCCCGGAGGAAAAAGTACTTGCGTTCATTGTATGCAACGCCGGACTACCGAGGGGCAAGGCGTATGATTACATGGTTTATCATCTTTTCAAGCATGGATTCGAAGCCCAAGGAAAAAAGAAAAAGCAGGAAGCGGGTTATTTACTGGAGGTGCTTTACAGCGTGATCAATTTGCGAAGTGACTGGTACAACAGTTTTTTCAGCGATACGAAGTTGAATCCGGAAAAGAGCGCAGGTCTGCAACTCATCTGGAACTTTTTAAACGCCTACAAGTTGCCGCAAGACCTCATTAAAAACAAGGAATATTATAAAACTCAATTGGGGTAAAATATCCTGTTTTTTTCCTTTGGATCTTCAGAATCTTCAATCAGATCTTCCTTCCTTTCTCGCCCCTCAATCCTGCTCCCATCAATGAATTGCTGTGCAACTTTCGTAAGTCCATACTGGAAAGAATAAGGAATATTTGCTTACGAGCAAAGAAACCATCTCATAACCGATCTCCACACTGTTCTTCCCATTGCGCCAAATATTGTGCTAAAATTTTCAATTTAGCCTGCAACCCTACAAAATCAGCTATAATTCATAGTTGATATTGCGTGACTATTCCTTATTTACTCCATGGTGAACTAATGCAAGTAAATGAAAAAAGCGAAATCCGGGAGATTTTGAACCAACAACGATTGCTGAAAAAGACCAGAGAAATAGTCTCTAAACATCTGAATAAACATGTGTGCATTATCAGTGGAGACCTGGCGATTCGCGAAATGATCAAAGGATACCTGGAGACCCTGGGCTACCAACCTGAAAAAATCAAGGCAACCAATTCTTCCGCTTCCATTATTAACCGAATAAAACAACAAATCGATAATACGGACCTCATCATTTGCCATCTGAAAACTCTGGATAGCCGCGTCTCTTCCCAAACCGGTCTCCAGCTTTTGACAATCATCAGAGCGATGCTCCTTACAGCCGGAGCAGATAGAACTATTCCTTTTATCTTTGCAGAGAAAGTATTCGAAAGGAAGGATATCCTTGCCGCCTGTAAAGCTGGAGTCTCTCAATTCTTGATTCTTCCCGCCGACCCCATATCCATGGGGAACAAACTGTCGGAAGTATTTGTAAAACCGGAAGAGTCTCTCATTTCCAAAGAGGTCACAAAACTCTTAATCGAAGGCAACAGACTCCAGGAGCAGGGACTTTTTGAGCAAGCCGTATTTTTTTACAACAAGGCCCTTAAAATTGGGGGGGAAAATTCCGACGTATTAATGGAAAAAGCAAATGCCTTGTTGAATATGGGGGAAGCTGAGCAGGCAATCCAGACATTTATGCGGGTCACGGAAATCGAAACCAATTTCCCAAGAGCCCATCAGGGTTTGGGGGCCACCTATGAACAGCTAGGCGATTTTGAAAAGGCAAAATACAACTACAAAAAGGTGTTGGAATTGGAGCCGCACAATGTCCAGGTCCACTATAACCTGGGCGCCATCTATCAGGATGAAGGAGATTTCGATGAGGCCGGAATTTACTTTGAAAAGGGAATAGGGTTGAATAAACGGTTTATCAAAAACTATATGGGACTGGCGAAAAATTACGAGGCGCGGGACAACCCAAAAAAATCTTTGGAAGTCTACAAAAAAGCCATGGAATTTAATCCCAACCAAACCTACCTCTACCTAACTGTTGGAGACTTCTGTTTGAAGCATAACCTGGACCAGGAGGCCGAAGATGTGTTCAGCGAGGGATTATCCTTCAACGAAAAGCATATCCACCTCTACAACAGGCTGGGAATCGCTCT
>JAJDAS010000030.1 GCA_029261755.1 Nitrospinia bacterium | reverse complement strand
CAAATTCCATGATCCCTTTAATATTCCCCTCTTCCGCTTTTTGGACAAGGTCTGTAAAGAGCTTTTTGATGGCCTTGAAATCTTCTGAACTTCTTTTTATCGTTTTAAAGGATTCGGGGTGGGGAATTTTTACGGGTTCCGCAAACAAGCTACCGGACCACAAAAATATGCCAATGAAAATCCAGCAAACCTTTTTGGTAAATTCCATATGCTTTCCTCCTAAGGCATGTCAAGAACATTGATATTGGAAGGGCTCCAGCCTCCTCCATCGGATTCTTTTTCTTTCGATTCTTTCTCTTTTTCCGCCTTTCCCTCTGCTTCCCAGGGATTGACCGTATCGGGAACTGTCTTGGTATTTTTACCTACTTCGAAAAATGACCGTTTATTATCCAATATTTCCCTGGCGCTTTTTTCTTCCTCAGTCATTTCTTTTTCCACCTTGGTTCCCGGCGGCGCAATAACAATAGCCTTCTGTGGAACAGGACATATTTCAACGCACATGCCGCACCCTACACATTGCTCATGGTGGATGGTGGGCAGGTTCCTTCCTTTAGTGGTTACCGCCTTACCCTTGTAAGGACAAATCTCATAGCACGCCCAGCATATGCTGACATCGGTGTAAGCATAACATATTTTTTTATCCAGTATGGCAATGCCCATGTTCATGGGCTCGCCCATTTTCAGTTTATCCAATATTACATCTTTATCGATTTGTATCTTTTCCAAAGCATCGGTGGGGCATACCTTGGTACAGAGCATATCATCATACCGCAAGCAGAGGTCACACCCGGTATCTGCGGGAAGGATACATGGAGAATCGGAAGCGGTTCCCCTTTCCCGACCAGCAATCTTAATGGCCTGGAGGGGACAGGCCTCCACGCACATATAGCACTTGATACACTTGGAAAGGAAATCTTCTTCTCCTCTTGACCCCGGAGGTCTCATGAGAAAGTTGTCCCCTCCCCCTTTCATGGTTTGGATCTTATGCGAAACCGTGTAAAGAGGTTTAAAGCGATAGCTACTGCCAAAATTCAGAAAAACCACGAAACTACTCAACCCGGTGGCAGCAAAAAAGCTGGTCCATAGCTGTTTAAATAGATTTCTGCGAGTGTTTTTGGCCATCTTGTTTCCTAAAAATGATTCAATGACTCAATCTCTCAATGGTTCAATGTCTGAATGATTCAATGCCCTAAAAGCTTCCACTTCTCTTTTCCCATGGCCATCGAAATTTATACCCAATGACCCCTTTTTCCTGGCAGGCGTCTATGCAGTCTCCACAATTGTTGCACTCAATTCCTGCCTTGTTCTGCATGGGATTCAATCCATACTCGCAGGCCACATTGCATTTCCCGCAGTCAGTGCAAATTTCTCTGCTCACTTCCACGCAGATCATTCTCCTTCCTCCGAGAACCGACCAAAGAGCGCCACCAGGGCAAAAATATCTGCACCATGCCCTTCTGGAAAGAGAAACTTCCACCAAAAGCATCAAAAAAAACAAAACCCCACCAATCCCAATGCTTCCATAAAAAACGAGATGTACCGCTTCGCGATTCAGTATGGCAGGTGGGTAAATGAAGGAAAAAAGCTGATTGCCAAGAGCCATGGAAAATAGGGCGCCCACAAACAGAAGGACATATTTGTTCAAGCGGTCAAAAGAAACACTTTTTAAGTCTACCCCCATTTTACCCATAAGCCGCCTCAGCTTGGAACCCATCTCAAAAAGAAAGTCCGCAGGACACACCCAACCACAATATACCCTGCCCAAGAGAGCGGTTAAAAGAATTAAAGGCAGCGAAGCCACCAGCACAGGGAGGTAAAAATCCATGCTTCCAAAAATGTGCCCTACCAGGTTCAGCGGGTCCGTGAGGTTAAAGTCCCCAATGGAGAAAGACCAAAAGAGGCTCCCCCGTACACTCTGGGCTAGCTTAGCGGGCTCATCAGATAAGTAGCACATCCACTCATCCAAATGGTAAAAAACTTTTTTCCAGACTCTCCCCACAACCTGCGGGAGCCGGAAATTCTCCATTAGGATAGCGTAAAGGCTTAGGACGGGAATAATAAAAAGAAGGGACAAGGCGGTAACTTGCAGGGACCTTCTAAAGAATTTTCTCATGAAAATCAAGGGTGGGAAAGGAATAGTTTCAATGCAAATACAATTTTTTTGACTACTCAGGCTTAAAAAAATATAATAGCACAAACTGTAGTGCACATCAAAAGCCCTTACTATACCTATATTTTACCCTCTTTTAAGGAAAGTCCATTATGAAAAATATTTTCAATTTCGGAAAAATTTGCCTGTTTTTGCTGATAGCCGCCATCATCTCCTCTTGTGCGGAAAGAGACTACAATGCTGAAATATTCCAGGCAGCCACCACAGGGGATACCTCGAAGGTTGCAGAGCTGATTGGCGATGGCGCAAATCCGAATTTTGAGAACAATGTGGGAATGACCGTCCTGATGGCGGCGGTGGAAAAAGGACATGTGGAAACTCTGCAAGCTTTGGTTGACAACGGAGCAAAGGTCGATGGAAAAAACAACATCGGCAAAACAGCCCTCATGCATGCCGCATTTTGGGGGCAAAAAGATTGCGCCCAAATGCTGTTACAAAAAGGAGCCGATGTAAACGCCCAAGACAACGACAAAAATACTGCCCTGATGTTTGCCGCAAATAAGAATCATTTAGATATCGTGAACCTTTTTATTGAAAAAGGAGTCGATGTAAAAGCGCAGAATTTTGAAGGAAGAACCCCCTTGCTGGCCGCCTCAATGGGTGGTAACGCCGAAATCATTAAAGTGTTGGTGGGAAAAGGCGCTGATGTGAACCACCAAAATGTTTATGGTTACTCTCCTTTGATGAGCGCCGAGGAGCAGGGGACCCTGGAGGGTGTGAAATTCCTGCTGGAAAACGGCGCCGACCCCAACTTACCAAATACTGGCGGGTGGACGGCCATCATGGATGCCGCCGAAAGAGAATACACGAGTATCGTAAAGGTTTTGATCGAACATGGCGCTGATGTAAATATCAAATCAAAAGGCGGTAATACCGCCATCAGGGCGGCGGAAGAAGGCGGATATCCCGACATCGTCAATATGTTAAAAGAAGCCGGTGCAAAGGCCACGGAGTAAGGACCCCGGAAAAATAAATCCTCCCAATTGCGTACAGGTCCCTAAAACCTTAATTGAGCGATTTCCATTATCAATGTAGAAATTGTTGCAGACCTCTGAAAACCTCATAAAAACAAAAATATCAGCACGAATCAGCGTAAATCCGTGGCTAAAAATCCTTTTTTTCAAAGAACTAAATTGTTACTGAACGGTTACAAATTGAGAAAATGGCTTTCAATCTCAGA
>JAJDAS010000029.1 GCA_029261755.1 Nitrospinia bacterium | reverse complement strand
CCTAAATAAGGAATTTACAAACCATGCACAAGCAACAGAAGATTATAGTCATTATCCCTGCACTAAACGAAGGGGCATCCATCGGCCTTGTACTTGACGACCTCCCCAGGGAATTGGTGAACCAAGTGGTGGTGGTGGATGGAGGGTCGCAAGATGATACGGTAGAGGTCGCCAGAAAAAAGGGCGCAGTGGTCCTGCAGGGACCTACCCTGGGATATGGTCACGCCTGCCAAGTGGGTTTGCAGTATGCAAAAAAGCATAAACCGGATCTCATCGTTTTTCTGGACGGCGATTACAGCGATTACCCCGAAGAAATTTCCCTCCTGGTGGAACCTATCCTGAAAGGGAAGGCCGACTTTGTACTCGGTTCCCGTCTGATGGGGCAGAGAGAAAAAGGAGCCATGCCCATTCATGCCGTCTGGGGCAATATCTTCAGTTGTTTTCTGGTCAAACTCTTTTACGGTTACCAATACACCGACCTTGGTCCCTTTCGCGCTATCCGCCATGAAAAACTGGAACAGCTATACATGAGCGACCTCAATTACGGCTGGACAGCGGAAATGCAGGTGAAGGCGGTGAAGGCCGGGCTCAGAATCCTGGAAGTTCCCGTAAAATATAGAAAAAGAGTGGGGATATCTAAGATTTCCGGCTCCATTTCCGGCTCCATCAAGGCCGGAATCAAAATTATTTTTACTATTTTACGGTGGAAATGAAAAAAAAAATTGACAAAAAGGAATTGCGATTTTATATACTTTTAGCACTGTAGAGCCTGGAGTGCTAATTCTAACAGTTTTTCGTATCGATTTCTCAATTGAACCTTTTAAATTTCGGTTTTTAAGAAATAATTTTTTTTGAGATGAAAGGAGGGAGGCCTCACGGTATACGCACAGAATCAAAAGTCTTGAACTTAGGGAAAAGGCAGTTTTTTTTGGCATTTTCCCATTTTTTTTAACATTACCATTAATAAAGGAGAAGTATTAATGAATATCAAACCGTTGCACGACAGGGTTTTGATCAAGCCAGAAACGGAAAGTGTAGAGAAAAGTGATGGAGGAATCATCATTCCCGATACCGCTAAAACCAAACCTTCCGAGGGCGAAGTGATTGCCATAGGAAGTGGAACAAAATCAAATGACGGAACACTTGTTCCTTTGGACGTAAAAGTCGGCGATAGAGTTTTTTACAGCAAATATGCCGGGTCAGAGCTGAAAATTCCAGGTGGAGAAGCTCTCTTGATGAGGGAAGACGATATTTTAGCAATTATTTCTTAATTTTTTTTTAATGATTTAACGGAGAATAGAAAAAATGGCAAAGCAAATTGTTTATGCAGAAGACGCCAGGAAAAAGATTTTGGCCGGTGTCGATCAATTAGCGGAAGCGGTAAAAGTGACCCTCGGACCTAAGGGCCGAAATGTTGTTATTGATAAAAGCTTTGGATCGCCCACCATCACCAAGGACGGCGTTACCGTGGCTAAAGAGATCGAATTGAAAGACCCCTTTGAAAACATGGGCGCACAGATGGTGAACGAAGTAGCCAGCAAGACCAGTGATATCGCTGGTGACGGCACCACCACTGCTACCGTTCTGGCCCAGGCTATTTTTCGTGAAGGGATGAAGAATGTAACCGCCGGCGCCAACCCCATGACCCTCAAAAGAGGGATCGACCAGGCAGTTGTCACGGTAGTGGATGCACTAAAGAAACTCAGCAAACCTACCAAAGACAAAAAAGAGATCGCCCAGGTGGGAACCATCTCCGCCAATAACGATGCAACCATTGGTAACCTCATTTCCGAGGCCATGGATAAAGTGGGTAAAGACGGCGTTATCTCCGTGGAAGAAGCAAAGAGCATGGAGACCCATTTGGACATCGTAGAGGGTATGCAATTCGACCGTGGTTATACCTCTCCTTATTTTGTAACCGATTCCGAGAGGATGGAGTGTGTACTGGAAGATCCTTTTATCCTCCTTTACGAGAAAAAAATCAGCAACATGAAGGATCTCCTTCCTATTCTGGAAAAAATCGCCAAACTGGGAAAACCTTTCCTCATCATTGCAGAGGAAGTGGATGGAGAAGCTCTCGCTACTTTGGTAGTGAACAAACTCCGGGGTACCTTGAACTGTGCGGCGGTAAAAGCTCCAGGTTTTGGAGACAGAAGAGCGGAGATGCTGAAAGATATCGCCATCCTCACCGGTGGTACCCTGATTTCCGAAGACCTCGGGATCAAGCTGGAAGGCATCACCATCGAAGACCTTGGTACCGCGAAACGCATTAATATCGACAAGGAAAACACCACCATCATCGAAGGAAAAGGAAAGAGCGAAGAGATCGCCGGCCGGGTCAAACAGATCCGCAACCAGGTTTCCGAATCCGATTCCGATTATGACAGAGAAAAACTCCAGGAAAGACTGGCCAAGCTTGTGGGCGGTGTTGCCGTCATTAATGTTGGCGCAGCCACTGAAACGGAAATGAAGGAAAAGAAAGCACGCGTAGAAGACGCCTTGAATTCTACCAGAGCAGCTGTTGAAGAGGGTATTGTTCCCGGAGGCGGAGTAGCTCTCCTTAGAGCTATGAAAAGCCTGGAAGACCTCAAATTAGAAGGGGAAGAAGCTATTGGAGTCCAAATTGTGCTTCGTGCTTTGGAAGAGCCCATTCGGCAGATCGTTGCCAATGCCGGTGTAGAAGGCGCCATCATTGTTCAAAAAGTCAGGGAAGAAAAGCAGAATGTCGGATACAACGCTGCAACCAATGAGTTCGTAGATATGCTGGAAGCCGGTATTATCGATCCTACGAAAGTAACCAGGTCGGCCCTGCAAAATGCGGCCAGCATTGCTTCCCTGATGCTGACCACGGAAGCCCTGATTACGGATGTAAAGGAAGACGATAAGGGCGGAATGCCTGCAATGCCTCCTGGTGGAATGGGCGGCATGGGTGGTATGGGTGGTATGGGCGGCGGAATGTACTAACCGTCTGTCGATCCTTGTGTTTCCATTGTTTCTCAAAACCCCCTCGCGGAAGCGAGGGGGTTTTTTTTGTTCCTTACGCACTACCCTCATACGGTATGGGTTCTCACCATTTCCAGAAACTTCTTTTGGTTTACCGGCTCCAGGTAGTCCTCTTCCCGGACCTCCGGTACCAGGACAGCATAGGGGTGAAATTCTTTAATGGTCTTGAGCATTCTGGTTAAATCGATGAGGCCTTCCATGGTCCCTTCGTCCTTCTCGGGGTCCATCCCACCGATATTTGATAAATGAAACCGTTGGATACTCATTGGCGGCGCGGTGAAGATTAGCTCTGCCAGGTAATCGTTGAGGTCTTTCTTCCTGAATCCCTGGACATACCTTCTCAATCTGCCGGGAATTTCATTGGGGTACTTCTTCTCTGCAACAAGGATGGTTTCCTCTTCAGCTTCATGGCAAACCAAAAAGTTCATTGCATAATGAGGGATATCGAAGCAGGCTTTTCCATTCACGGCGATGGTATCCTCGAAAACCTTCCCTACGTTGCATACCGTGATAGTTTCTCCACCCATGAAATCCAACAGCAAACAATTCTCAAAACAAAACCGGTCCATATGGTCGCCATAGGTCTTTTGAAGATATTCTTGCAGGTTATAAAGATTTTCTTCCCCGCTCACGAGGGCAATTTGCAGGTTATCTCCCTGCCGGAAAGGAACGGAGCCACTTACCAGATGCATGGAAAAGGGAAACAGGTCGTATTTCAAGGTCAAATTCATCATGGTGTCCACAAACCTTCGGCTGGTTTCTCTGACATCTTTCCTTTCCGACATAAGATCCAGTCCGGCCCCGTCATAAAAATAATCCCAACTTTCCAGAGAAACCGTCTCGAACCGGTCTTTAGCGTACTGGAGGATATCGCGATCTTCCTTCATAGCGTATCCGAAAAGAAGTTCAATACCGTCCACTTTGCCAACTTTTAAGCGGCTTTTTACCTGGTCCATCTGGTAAAGGGATTTAGCAAAAATTTTCATTGGTTTTTAAAAATAATAATAAAAAAATAGTTGTTAGGGGGTTTACTTTAAGGAGTTTTTGGTTTAGTATCATTTAACTTTATCGGAAGCATGATTATAGCATCTATAGTACAGTAAATTTACCCTTCCGCCATTTAGATTAAAATTGTATTGAAGGAGAGATACCATGGCTATTAGCAATATGACAATCGGGCAAAGAACTACCTTTGGTTTTGGATCGGTTTTATTGATTTTTATTGGTGTGCTCATTTTTGTAAGCTGGCAAATCAGCGGGATCCAAACGAACTCCCGCATTTTGAACAAAGAGATCTATCCCGTTGTTAAGATGGCGAATGAATTGGAGATGTCTGTTGTTCAGACCCAGCAATGGCTCACCGATATCAGCGCCACACAAGCCCACGAGGGCTACGACGACGGATTCAGTGAAGCAGCCGCCCAGGCAAAAATCTTTAATGAAACCATCGACAAATTAAAATCCCAAATACCGGAGCAGGGTGCCAAATTGTCCGAACTGAAAAGCGCCTATGAAGGATTTTATACTATGGGCAAAAAAATGGCCCAGGCATATATTGATGGCGGCGCGGTAGAGGGAAATAAAATGATGGACCAATTTGACGGGTATGCCTCCAAGATGGGGGACGAAATTGGACGGTTTGTACAGGAGTGGAACACGAAGTTTGACAAAAATTTTACCGAAATCGACCAAAGAACCAGTAGCACTTTTACCGGTTCCGTTATTGTGGGAATCTTCGGAGTCGTGGTGGGAATTGCCCTGGCCCTTTATTTGGTTATGTCCATCACCAATGCCCTGAAAGGTATTTCCAAACAGTTGGCGCAAGGCTCCGAGGAAGTATCCTCGGCCTCTAATCAGGTTTCTGAGTCCAGCCAACACCTGGCATCTGGAGCCACGGAGCAGGCAGCCGCCCTGGAGGAGACCTCTTCCTCCCTGGATGAGATGGCATCCATGACCAAGAGAAATGCGGAGAACGCCGAGAAGGCGAATACCTATTCCTCCAAATCCAGCGACGCCGCCTCCCAGGGAAGTGCAGCCATGGAGGAAATGCTCTCGGCCATGAACGAGATCAATGACTCCACCGTAAAGATTTCCAAAATCATCAAGGTTATTGAAGAGATCGCTTTCCAGACCAATCTATTGGCTCTGAACGCCGCCGTGGAAGCGGCACGAGCGGGTGAGGCAGGCAAAGGGTTCGCCGTGGTGGCGGAAGAGGTGAGGAATCTGGCGCAAAGGAGCGCAACCGCCGCCAAGGATACCACCGCCCTCATTGAAGAAAATATCCAGAAGGCTGATGCCGGCAATAAGATTGCCGGGAAGACGGGAACAATTTTAAAAGAAATCGTGCAAAATGTAGATGAAGCCGCAAAACTCATCCGGGAAATTTCAGACGCTTCCCAGGAGCAGGCGGAGGGAATCACTCAGGTCAATACCGCTGTTTCCCAGATGGACGCCACCACACAAACCAATGCCGCCAACGCGGAAGAAACCTCCGCCGCCAGCGAAGAACTGGCTTCCCAAGCCGAAAACTTGAACGAGATTGTCGCCCGCTTGTCCCATTTGGTGGGAATCAGCCTCTCGGAGGCACTCTCGGGAGCTGGCAACAAGCGGAAACCACTTCATTTTCAAAAACCAAATAAAATAGCGCCTCACTTCCTTCCGGCAAAAGCTACCAACAGAGCTGAAAGAAAGAAGGAAATCACACCGGACGAACTGATTCCCATGGATGATTTCAAGGAATTTTAGACAAACCTTTTGATCTAGCCAAGAAGAAGGTATGCGAACCTCCGGTATATTGTTGTCCGCCTTATTTGCTTTCCTTTGTATGCCAATCCTCCATCTCGCCTCTGCCGGGGAGGACCTTTTTCCCCACTCCTCCGAACTTCCCCCAAAAAGCCAACAAGAATTAAACGCCCTGCGGAAAGAATATAAAGGGAAGTACAGGAAAATATTCTTTTCCGCCAATAAACTCGTAAAAAAAGAAGAACTATTAGCGAGGGTCAAAAGAGGGTGGGAACTCTTCAATTTCTTTTGCCGGTACTGCCACGGCTATAGCGAGAGAGCCGGTGGACGGGCGGAGATGTTACTGAACCCTCCTCTTAATGATGCCGGAAGGCTTTCCAAAACCCGTGCGGGTTTTCTGAAAATGATCTATTTCGGGGGGAAGAATATGCCGCCCTTCGGTATGGGCGCCTTTAATGGGAAAATTGTGGCGTCACCGGAAGGCTATGTGGCCAGGCACGGTTCCAGGAGGTTAATGCCGGAGGAGGCACTGGACATCGCTTTTTACCTCCATTTTTGCTATCAAAGCCCTAAGCCGGTGAGGTGGAAAGAGATGGACGGAAAGGTCCAGTTGGATCTTAGCGATTTTGAGTAAGGATCGGATCAAAAATAGCAGAAAAAATTAAAGAAGAAGTAAAAGCAGAAAGACAAAGGGAGAGGTTTACCGAAAAAGAGCATTGATTGACTCAAAAATGCCTTTTTGCTAGACTTTCTTAACTTTCAGGGAGCCATTAATGAACAAACTCAATTTTCTTTTTACTTCCAGCCTATTTTTTAAATTTTTTTTTCTTAGCCTTTTCTATTTTCTTATAGAATATTCATTAAAGGCCATGACAATACTCTCAAGTTTAGATTGAAGGAATGTTTATTACCCCCCCCCCCCCCCATTTCCCAGCCTTAGCTTCAGCCTTTGTCTGAATATTTACAATCTAAAAAGTCTTTAATTTATCTAAAATATCCCATCTCTTTAATAGAGCCGAAACGCTTTTTGGCACCAAATGTTCCCACGGTTTTCCGCTTATCATCAGGTTCCGAACGTCAATGGCACTGATCCCTTTCTTATCCAGGGCAACTTCCCATAGCACATGCGTTTTGAGTCCCAGGGATTGAAAATACGTGAGTTTTTGTCGGCCCCAGTCATCGTAAATGGTCAGAAAAAAGAGTGCGTCCATAGGGACATAATATTGGTAACGCTCAGGCATGTTCACCGGCAACGGCACTATGGAATATTCATTAGGTTTGATCCCTGCCTCCTCCAGCGCTGCCCTAATCAAGGTATAACGTTCGTAATAGGTCAAGGGGTTGGCTTGAGGGCTGCTTCTGTGATGGTCGGTCTCCTCTTCCCTGGATAACATGGGATCGGGATTCGTGATGCCCACCACCAGGTGTTCGCAAAGTTCCTTGCCAGCCAGAAGGTATTTGAGGTGGTCGTTGTGTAAAACCTGGAACCTGCCATGAATCACACCTGTTTCAGCTTTCATGATTGTCCGTTTTTTATTTTTTGAAACGGTTCATAATTCCCCGGCCAGTATAGCTGATCCACTGGGGTGTCCATGAGCCCTTGGAGTTTGGATCGGTCCAGGTGATTCAATACAAGATAGATCAGTTCCTTGCCACGAATGCATCCCAAAGCGCCGTTGGCCGCGCTGATTTCATTATACTCCATGACCTTATCGCGGCGAACTCCCGGACCGCAAAAGATCACCGGAACCGTTTCCCCGGAATGGACCAATGGACCCGAACTTGGAGTAGAGTGGTCGGAGGCCACCACAATCAGCGTCTCCGGATCATCCAATAACGGGACAATGGCTCGGCCGATGCCGGCGTCCAGAGATTCGATGGCGGTTTTCTTGGCAATGGGGTCCTTGGTGTGCGCGGCTTGGTCGGGGGCCTTAGTATGGAGATGAACAAAGTCATAATCACTCAGTGCTTCACGGGTCATGGACAAACGCTCGGCTAGGTCGTCCCCCGGATTCTCGGTATCCTCTACCTTCTTGTAATCAAGCCCGAGATAGGTGCTAAGCCCCCAATAGATGATGCCGGAGGAGATGGAAAGCCCGCGAAGTCCGTACCTCTCCCGGAAAGGAGTTACCTTTTTCAGGCGTCCGGCCCGCTGTGTAACAATGCCGTTTATGGGTTTGAGTCCCTCCTTACTTCGTTGCACATTTACTGGATGCTTTTGCAACTTTTCAATGACCCAAAGGTGATAGGCCTCCAAGGCGGAAGCGGTTTTTTGGGCGGCTTTTTCGTGGGCATGGTCTCGCCATGGCTTCACCGCGCTCAAGGTACGCCCACTCCTGATAGGGTCCGAATCCGTTATAAAAGGGGAGACGTCACCATGGAGGGTTACAATACCAAAAAGGCCCTTGGTTTGTTGAAAACGGATTTGAACGCCCTCAAATTCATATTCACTCACTGTTTCCATAAGAGCCGAGGCGTCTTTTTCAGCTATTTTCGGTGTGCCTGCGTCTAATAGTAGAGCGCCATCGGTTTCCGCCAAACATGCCAAATGGCCCAGCACGGCCACATCCTTTGCGTCCAGCTTGATCCCTGCGCCCAGGGCCTCCAGTGCTCCCCTTCCCGGAAATTCGTCCATATCATATCCAAAGATGGCAAAGTGAGCGTTCTCGCTGGGCAGGGCCAGCCCCACGGAGGAAGCATGGTAAAGGCCGTTAGCCCCTCTTTTCGCTAAACCGTCCAGAACGGGAGTTCGAGCCGCTTGTAAGGGAGTTTGATGGTTCAACTGCTCGTAAAAGCGATCCCCCAGGCCATCCAGTAAAATGAGCACACACTTCATGAGTCAAATTCCTTATAATTTTTAACGCTTTTAACCTTATAACACATTTCCAATGGGAAGGAAATTCACCATACCAACCTGGTAAATACTATCTATAGGTCTTATCTATTGAATTGGGTGATTGGTATTGGAATTAACTATTTGTTTTTTCAACATTAATGAGCAAGAATAGGGCATGCGCATCGACCTCCATGTACATACCCGACTTTCTGCCTGCGGAGAGCTGGAAATAGACGACATCCTGAACCATGCCCGATCCTGCGGACTTGATGGAGTCTGTATAACGGACCATCAGACCATGGATGTCCGGAAGGTTATTCAGGAAGGTATCCAGGAGAATGGACTGTGCATCCTCTTCGGTATGGAGTACGACACCAGCGAAGGAGACTTCCTGATTTTTGGCCCTTTCGAAGATATTCTTCTCGGTTTGCCCGCCCAAGAAATGCTTGGACTGGTGAAAGAGCAAGGAGGAGCCGCCATCGCAGCCCATCCTTGCAGGTCCGCAAGGCCAACTAGTGAAGACCTCATCCGTGGCGGCTATTGCAACATGGTGGAAAGTTTCAATGGAAGAAACAGTGATGAGGAAAACCAACTGGCTCGCCAATGGATGAACAGATATTCCCTCACAGAAGTTGCTGGTAGCGACGCCCACACCCTGGAAGAGCTGGGGGTGGGCTGCACCTGGTTTGAGATTCCCATCACCTCCCGTGCCGATCTAATCTACGCATTAAGACTTAAATTCTGCAAGCCTGATTTCCATGTCGCCAGAGTTTTATCAAAAGCCTAGCCCACCTATTCGCCACGTAGTGCCACAGCCGTGCCTCAACCAAAAGACTTTGTAAGCGTTCACGGGCTTTTCCGTACGCTTTTAAAGGTTGCCACCGGTGGAGTACTGGAGTAATGGAGTTATGGGGCCAGGGTTTCCGTTTTACAATGCAACCGAGTCATTTGCCTTGGCATCCACCATGTTAAACCGGACTTTCGTTGGCCTTGGGTTTTTCCAATACTCCGCTACTCCACCACTCCATTACTCCCTCTATAGAATGGGATAGCAGCTTTCTTGTACTCGGCAGCCATACCCCGTGAATGGATACCTTTTTTATCATTTCGTGCCTCTTCGCAATCTTCGTAACTTATCTTCTTTGTAGCTATTATGATGTAAAGCTATGTGGTTTATTTGAAATCGGCACAGGGTTTAAGATAAAATCACTCTTTTTACCTGTGGAGAAATGGAATGCACAAAATTTTGAAGAAAACTCAATTGTCGCCCGATGTGGTGCAGTTCGAGGTGGAAGCCCCTTTGATCTGTAATTCCTGGAAGGCCGGGAATTTCATCATCTTTCGGATTCATGAGGAAGGGGAGCGAGTCCCTCTCACCATAGCCGATTCCAATTCGGAAAACGGCTCCATCACCATCATCGTCCAGGGCATAGGCAAATCCACCAAGCACCTGGTCTCCCTCAACGAGGGGGATGTGATTCAGGATATTGTCGGCCCCCTGGGCAATCCTACCCACATAGAAAAATACGGTACATGCGTGATCATGGGCGGGGGAGTGGGTACAGCAGAAGCGTACCCCATCGCCAAGGCTCTGAAGGAGGCCGGAAACAAAATGATCGCCATCGTTGGCGCCAGGAACAAGGAGTTGGTGATCATGGAAGAAGAGCTTAAGTCCATCGGAGTAGACGTGAAGGTCTCCACCGACGACGGAAGCCACGGCCACCACGGTCTGGTGACGGATATTCTTCAGAAGTTAATGGACAGCGAGAAGGTTGATTTCGTACTGGCCATCGGGCCTCTCCCCATGATGAGGGCTGTCTCCGAAATGACAAGGAAAGACGGCATTACCACCATGGTGAGCCTGAACTCCGTCATGGTAGACGGCACGGGCATGTGCGGTGCGTGCAGGGTCACCGTAGGTGGCAAGACCCATTTTGTATGTGTGGATGGACCGGAATTCGACGGACACCAAGTGGACTACAAGGAACTGGGGCAGAGGCAAAGAATTTACCTTGCCGACGAAAAGGAATCTCTGGAGCGTTTCCTGCATAAAGACGGTGCGTGCCAAGGAAAATAAAAGATTGAACATCGAACATCGAACATCCAACGCTGAACATCGAAGAAGGAAGATTTCTTCTTAATAATAATTTCTAACTTTTCTAAAAAAATGTCCAACGACGAAAACAAACTATCGGCCAAAGAACGGTTCAAAATTCCCACCCAGAAGATGATCGAGCAGGATCCCACGGAACGCGCTAAAAACTTCACGCAGGTGAACCTGGGCTATACGGAAGAGCTTGCCGTCCAGGAGGCGTTGCGTTGCATCCAGTGCCCCAAACCTGCCTGTGTGCCTGGCTGTCCTGTGGGGATTGATATCCCAGCCTTTATAGATCTCATCGCGAAAAGAGATTTCCTGGGATCAGCAAAGAAGCTGAAAGAGGCCACTTCTCTTCCCGCCATCTGCGGCAGGGTTTGCCCCCAAGAGAAGCAATGCCAGGGTCCATGTGTTGTTGGGAAAAAAGCGCCTCCCGTGGCCATCGGACACCTGGAGCGGTTTGCAGCCGATTATGAAATTGAACACGCAGGTGATGAAAAACCGGAACTTCCCATTACCACGGGAAAAAAGGCGGCCATTGTGGGCGCCGGACCCGGAGGGCTTGCGGCGGCTGGAGAGCTTGCCAAGCTGGGCCACAAAGTTACCATTTTCGAGGCCCTTCATAAGGCCGGAGGTGTTTTGCAGTACGGTATCCCGCAGTTCCGTTTGCCCAAGGAGATCGTTCAGATCGAAATCGACGCCCTCAAAAAACTGGGCGTAGAAATCGTCTTAAACGCCCTGGTGGGAAAATTCAAATCCATCGACCAACTGCTGGAGGATGGCTTCGATTCGGTCTTCATCGCGAGTGGCGCAGGACTTCCGAATTTCATGGGGATTCCCGGGGAGAACCTGAACGGGGTTTATTCCGGTAACGAATTCCTCACCCGCTCCAACCTGATGAAAGCTTATCTCTTCCCTCAATACGACACTCCAATAGTGAAGGGCAAAAACTTTGCCGTCATCGGAGGAGGGGACACCGCCATGGACGCCGTGCGCACCGCCAAACGACTGGGTGCGGAAAGGGCCGTAATCATCTATCGCCGTTCCTTCACGGAGATGCCCGCCAGGGCGGAAGAGAAACATCACGCCGAAGAAGAGGGGATCGAATTCATGACCCTGGTCAATCCTATCCGCTTCATCGGTGACGATTCCGGCTGGGTGAAACAGATGGAATGCCTGAAGATGGAATTAGGCGAGCCCGACGCCTCCGGCAGAAGGCGTCCCATTCCGGTGGAAGGTTCCAATTTCATTTTGGATGTAGATGCCGTGGTAATAGCGGTGGGCAACTCCGCCAATCCGCTCCTCACCAAGGCCACCCCGGACATGAAGGTGAACAAATGGGGTAATATCGAAGCAGATTCGGAGACTCAGGCAACAAATAAACCTGGAGTTTACGCCGGTGGCGACATCGTCCGAGGGGGAGCCACCGTCATCCTGGCCATGGGCGACGGCAAGAAAGCCGCCAGGGCCATGCATGAGTATATGATGAAGTAAGGAAATGGTTTTAGATTGGAGATTGCTGATTTTAGATTGAAGGGATATTCATTTCTTTTCTTTCAGCAAATTCCCAAACTATTCTACCGTTCCCAAGAGCCGACTCACCCCCATTACCCCTTCCCACTCTCCCTGAAAACCAAAGAGATAACCATCGGATGGAAACAGCAGCAGTTTTCCTTCGAAAGGATCCTGGAGCACATAATACTTCTTCCCGCTTTCCTGAAGTTCTTCCGGTTCCACCCCCTGGTCCCGATAAAACCTGAGCAACTGCTCCCAATTTGCCGGGCTTCCCTCTGCTTGAATGACGCAGACAAAAGCTCGGTAACCTTTCCCGTTTTCCTCGTACTCCCGCAGATAGACATCCTTGAGAAAGGCATGGCCCAGGAAGTCCTCTTTGATAAAAGACTCGCTGCCGGGAATCCCATTCTTCTTGGGCAATAGTTCAAACTGAGGGATTTCGGTTGTTAAACCCTGAAAGGTCTCGTCGATCTGTTTGCCAATGTTTTGGATATCCAGGCCCTTTTCAAAAAGACCCACTTTGATGTAATAAGGTCCGCGCACAAAGAGAAGTAGATCGTGGGAGGCGTAACCCTGAAAACCGATGGTTACTGATTGAGCCCCTTGGCTTTTCTCTTCCATCAGAGTCCCAAAGGCGTTGGCCGCGTTTCCCATATGGTAGAAGTCCGCTACAAAGGCGGGATCGGTCCCATCCGCAAGGTAGTCCGCCGCCACGAGGTATCGGAATCCGGCGGATATAAAAAACTCGGCGTGTCCGTTAACATATTCGTACAGGTTGTCTTTGTTGTATTGCCTTGGAGGGGAGTTCAGGTTGCGTTGGGAAATGGAGGTGGGTAGACGGTCCATCACCTCGGAGGGACCTGCGGATTCCGAACTCTTAAACTGGATTTCTTCCGGATTGTACTGGAGACCGTCCCATATGATGACCCCGGCGATGAGCGGCAAAAGAAGAATGAGGAATAGTCGGTACCACATAAGCAAAGGGTGAGGCTAAAGTTAAGGTAGCCTTGGGAGATGGATGTGGAGGCTAATTTTTTCTGAGTGCAATTTCCCCGATACAAACTTCTTTTTCCCCCGCCATTTCTTGCCTCAATTTCAAATTGACTAAGGTTGACGCGACATTCTAATTTATTTTTCGCCGGAATTCATCTTTTTCAGGATTTTCTGGCTTATTTCTACTAAGGCATTTTAGGCGACCAGAGGCGATGGGAGATAAGAATATTCGCACCGTGAATGTTTGACAGCCTGGGGAAATTCACCTAAAATGGGCACAAAATGTCTTGAATATAGGAAAAACCAATGAAAGTACTAATTGTTGATGATGATGCGGCAACTCGCTTTCTCTTGGAAGATTTGGTTTCGGAGTGGGACTACGAGACCATTGTGGTTTCAACGGGTGAGGAAGCATGGAACATTTTGCAGGGAAAGGACGCTCCTCGGATTGTTCTTTCGGACTGGATGATGCCCGGGATAAGCGGCATCGATCTTTGCCGCAAGGTAAAGGAACGTCGGGACCATGCTTATGTATATTTCATTCTGCTAACCAGCAAAAACCAGAAAAAGGACCTCTTAGCTGGTCTGGACGCGGGCGCGGACGATTTTTTGTCAAAGCCCGTGGACCCCACGGAGCTTAGAAGCCGGCTGGCTGTGGGAAACAGGACCGTAGATTTTGATGAGCAGATTCGGCGATACGCCTCGCAGATGGAAACCCTTGCCGAGGAACGGGCCAAGCAGTTGATTCACTCTGAACGCCTGGCGACTCTTGGGACCCTGGCCGCCGGGGTAGCTCATGAAATAGGCAACGCCCTTACCTTGGTCACCGGCAATATTGACCTCTTTGAGGTATTTTCCAACGACATTCAAGATCTGCTCCGGGATTACCCCGGGAATGATGATGAAAAGATTGAAAGGTCCAAGGAACTCCTTGAAGATATGCCGGAAATGCTCAATGGAATGTTGCGTGGCTCATCACACCTCAGAGAAATTGTCAAAGGTCTAAAATCCTTTTCCCGCAAAGATTTAGGTGAATATATTGATTGTTCCATCCATGACTGCATCACAGAGGCATTCTTGATCTGCGATAACAATTTGAAGTACCGGGTGAAGACGAAAAAGACCCTGTGCGAGAACCTTCCCATGGTCAAGGCCATTCCCCAGCAACTGGGACAGGTGCTTACGAATTTACTTTTGAATGCAGCGGACGCCATGGGCTCGGGCGGCGGTGAATTGCATGTCAGGACCGAAAGCCAGGAAGGTGGAGTTCGTATAGTCGTTGAAGACGAGGGTCCGGGAATTCCCGAGGATAAGCTTGAATCCATCTGGGAAGCCTTTTTCACCACCAAGGGAAGAGAAAAAGGCACCGGGCTGGGATTAGCCATCAGCAAAGGAATTATAGAAGACCATGGCGGAACGATTATTGCCGAGAACAGAAAAGAAGGCGGTGCGCGATTTATTATTACCTTGCCTTTGGAAGGGCCGAAGAAAGATATTTAACGCAGAGTTCGCAGAGGAAAGGTTAAAAAAAGAAAAAAACCTAAGTTGCGAATTTTGTTATCTTCTGTGTAATTCTGTGTCCTTCCGTGGCTAAAAAAGTTTTTAAATTTTTCTTTCTGCTTCCGGCACAAATTGAATTTGGCCGCTCCGTTATAAGCCCCGTTTTCACCCATGTCCCTTGCCCCTCCGCCACCATTCCATCCTTCCGCCCTTCCATTACTCTATTACTCCCTCAACGCATATTTTATATGATCGCTTCAAGACTCAAATGAAGTAAAAATATTAACTATACTTTAAAAAACAAGCTTGTTATTTAAAGTATAGTTTGCAATAATAGGGGCATGGACAGAATAATAGAACAAATTCTGCTTTCCCGACTAGCCAAATTCCGGTCTGTGGCCTTACTGGGCTCACGGCAGGTGGGTAAATCTTACCTCTTGAAGGAGATCCTAAAACGCCATCCGGGGAACATGATATCCTTCGATGACCCCTTGGAAAGGAAAGAGGCTACCAAAGATCCCCTTCTTTACCTGGAACAACGATATGAGCCGGGCAAATTCCTTTTCATTGATGAAGCAGCCAAGGTACCGGAAATTTTCAATGCCGTGAAAATCCTGGTGGACCGGTATGACCCAAAGCCAACCGGCATTTGCCTTGCCAACTCAGGAAACTTCATGCTGCTTCGCAGGATCAAGGAATCCCTTGCCGGAAGGGTCAGCCTTTTACCCATCTACCCCTTGTCTTGGCAGGAGTTGACCGTCGCAAAGAAGAAACCGGGACTATTGAGAATCATTGAGGGTGATTTTCCTGAAAATCTTCCAAATCCGGGTTCCATGTTGAAAATTCAAAGAACAAGGGAAGAAGGCATACTCTGGGGAGGATACCCGACCCCTGTAACTGCATCCGACAGGGACTCCCGGATTATCTGGAGCCGGGATTACATCCAGACCTATATTATGCCCCTGGTGATCGAACAATTTAACATTCGTGATACCTTTTCTTTTGAACAGGCCGCCAGGATTTTATTTACTCAAAACACCCAGTTTCATAATGTAAACAAAATTGCTCAGCTTGTTGGAGTGAGCCAACCCACGGCAGCCGGTTATGTCCATCAACTCAGGGCAATGATGGTTCTCGACCTGGTCCCTGTGTTTTGGAGGTCCGCAAAAAAAAGACTTATCAAACAACCCAAACTTTATGCGTCCGACCCCATTCTTTTGCACCAGCTGCTGGGAACGGGCTTTTCTTTGGAGGTCGCCAAGGACCAGGGTCGGATCGGGGGCCTTTACGAAACCTATATTTACAACGAAATCCAAAAAATGCTGGTCAATTACGACTCTCACGCTGAAATCTTTACCTGGCGAACACAAGACAAGGCGGAGGTGGACATTATTCTGTCCTCGGAGAGAGGGCTAGTACCTATTGAAGTTAAATGGTCTGAAAAACTTACGCGGCGGGACGCCTCCGGGCTTCATTCCTTTTTGGAATGTTATCCCGAAGTGGATACCGGGTATATCATCTACCCTGGTGAAGCGATGAAAAGGATTTCGGATAAGGTGTTGGCTATACCGGATTGGTGGTTTTTCGGCTGTTGGTTTTAATTTTTTTTGGATTGTAGCAACCGTGTTACTACTCTGAACCAATTTATTTTTCCTGCATTTCCTGCCTTCCTAAGATGAAAATAATTTATGAAGTTTTTCTTTCGTGAATTGGTCCCTTACCGCGACACAAAAATCGCCGCCATTTCATCCTGGTAAGTCTTTTCCCAATCCTCCATCTTCATTAACTCTTTGTAGGTCTTGGATTTTACATGGATGAGAATAATATCGTGAGGATAATTCTCCAGGACTTCTCTCCACCCCTCTTTATGGTAAAAGAAGTTATAAATTTCCAGGTAGGTCTCATTGGTATAAGTTTCTTCATAGCGGCCATCCATGGAAACCAGGCACTGGGGGTAAAGCTCGTACATGGCGTAACTTCCCCAGTTAAAAGAGACCAGCAAGTTCCCTTTAATACCGCTTTTTTTCATGTGCTCCACGGCCTTCACAGGCAGCCAGGTATCATCTATCTTTAAGGATAGGGAAGTGTAAAAACACCCGTAAATGAAACCTATGAAAAGAAAAAGGAAAAGAAAGGCACTTCTGGTAAAACTCAACAACGCAAGCTTTTTTTTAGAAAATAACGATTGGAACTTGGCAAGATATTCTCCAAAACAGGCAGCGAAAAATAGTTCAAAGAGACCAAAGCTAAATATGGACGCCGTGATCACAAAAAACACCGTATGCCGAATATGCCTCACGCCCAGGCAAAAGGTTATGATGAGAAGGCCAATGGCTACCCAGTCCCATTTTTGCCCCTTGTCTTTTTGAACCCAGTGATACCCCCACCCTAAAACAGTGAACAAAAGGAGCAATTTAAAACCAAGGAGGAGGTGTAGGCTCCCGGAAAAATCCAAGGACTGCCACTCGGTGATATAGGGCCGAGGCATAGTCACTGCCTCAATAATATATTTCCAATATTCCACCCCATAGGGATTGAGCAAGGTAACGGGGAGGGTGAAACCTAGGGCGGTAAGAATTCTCATGGGATTTTTCTTATTGAGAACTTCCCCCACTGCATAAATTCCCATCAATCCCAACCCCGCAACAAACCCACCATGCAAATTCACCCAAAAAATCATGGTAAGGGGAAAAATCCATAGCAATCCGCTTTCGCCTCTCCTCATCTTTTCCAAAACCAATACCCACAAAGTAAAAAAGAAGTAGGTGAAGACATGGCATCTCACCGTGTACAAATAGGCGGGAAAAAGTCCCCATGCGGAAATGAAATAAAACAGAAATCTGTTGTGAAAGGCCTTTGGCGAAACTAATTTGTTTGCTTGCCAAATCAGGGCCAACACACCAAAAAAAGAGGAGGCCTTTAAAAGCAGAAGACCCGCATCACCAAAATAATGGCGTAAGAAATAAAACACCACCCCGGAACCCCATTCATGGTCCACCCAAAGGGGTTTCACCGGCATATAGGAAAAGATATCATGATATAAGATTCCTCCTCCGGTATTAAAAAAGATGGATCCCACCATGAGCCGGTGCCATAAATCAAGATCTGCGTAATTGGAATAGATGCTTAAAAAACAGGCGAGTAGCAACAGGGTTAAAAGAAAAATTGGGTTTTTATCGTTTGTCATTATGAAATCCATTGCTGTTTGTTAACGGGCTATCAAGGTTTTTATACTTAACCAGTTCCAGGAAAGTCCATGGTTTTGAATTAGGAGACTTAGTATCAAAACCCCTATTTTTTTTGTATTTGAATAGCCTTAATTTGCTGATTTTAAAGGTTTATTTTGACCAATGCGTCCAAGGACTTCTCCTTGACATTCTTTGTAAAAAAATATAGATTAATCTGATCAATTCGTATAAAATAGTATATTATAAGTTAATTCTGATTCAGTCGAAGGAGAGAAAAACTATGGGCAAAATGAAAAGCTTTATAAGAAATGAAGAAGGACAGGGAATGACCGAATATATCATCATCGTTGCCATCATTGCTATTGCGGGTATCGCCATCTTTACGCTTTTCGGTGACCAGATCAGGGACGTTGTCTACTCCATGGGTGAAACCCTTGGCGGCCAGCAGACGCAGATCCAAGGCCAGATGGATTCCGGTGAAGTACAAAAGACCATGGGCAACTGGTAATATTCCGGAAGGGCTTTTATCTTTTTCTTTGATTGCTTTGATGATATAGCTGACGGACCATTTTACTACTCCTGTGTCCGGGAGAGTTCTTCGTTGCAAACGAACCAAAGCCGCCCTTAACGCAAACAAAGGAATATTTGCGTGAAAAAACATAGCGACCGCACTCCCCGTGGTCTTGTCACAGGGAGTTTCAATAATAAAATAAGATCAACCCAAGAGACTATCCGACTCCTGATCACACGGGAGGATGGTCAGGCGATGACAGAATACGCTATCATTGCCATGGCGATGATAGCGAGTTTTTTGGCAATAAATTCGATAATAATTCCACGGATCACAGCCACCTACGAATTTACAGCAAGAATGCTGAGTTTCCCCTTCCCATGAAGTTCCTTATTTCAGGCCAAATACCATCGCCCATGGAATGTAAAATATGCCTGATACTTTGGGTTTATTAGTAAACCTTCTCCTCATCGCGCTTTGTGTCTCCGCCGCCGTTACTGACCTCAAATGGAATAAAATCTTTAATCTGCAAACTTATCCCGCGATTATCTGCGGAATACCGCTTCATTCTCTCATGGCCGGCTGGGATGGAGCCCTTTTCAGTTTTTCAGGATTTCTCGTGGGCTCTGCCCTCCTCTTTGTTTTCTTTCTGATGGGCGGCGTCGGCGCAGGGGATGTGAAACTCTTGGGGGCCATAGGCGCCCTAAAAGGGATTACCTTCGTCCTCTGGACCATGTTTTACACCGGGCTTATCGGTGGTGCCATGGCCATCTCCCTTATCATATGGAAAGGGGCCGCCGGGCATACCCTGAAAAACATGTTCCGATTCCTCCGCCACCCTCTTACCATTCAGGACGAAGAAAGGAAAAAGGAGAACCTTTACATTCCTTACGGCGTGGCAATTTCCGCTGGTTGCCTCTGGGCCTTGTGCACGGTGTGAATTAAAGGCACAGAGGCGCAGAGACGAGGCACAAAGGCAGAAGGAAACAAAAGGATTGAAGCGGAACGAGCCATTGAGAAAAAATGAGTGCAACTAAATAACTCTGTACCTCTCTGCCTTTTTTCTGCCTATTCTTTTAAGCCTCTACGCCTTTTTTAGTCCTGGTCTTGCTTGATTTCCCGCCAACCGAAACATATAATTTGGTGTCATTGTCCGACCCCCTAATAATATCAAGCCATGCTCGCCAGAAAAACATGGATCAGAAGTAAAAATATTCGCGGAAACGAAGCCCAGGGTATGGTGGAGTTTGCCATCGTATTCCCCGTTCTCTTTCTGTTTTTTCTTGCCATCTGCCAGACGGCCATGCTCTACACGGCCAGGGAGGTGGTCCAATATGCTGCATTTGCCGCTGTGCGAAGTGCGGTTGTATGGATCCCGGAAGAAATGGATATTGACGGGAAGACTCTCCTTGGCGCTGAATTTCAAATCAATAACCAAGACAAGCTGGAAAAAGTAGAGATGGCGGCGTCTTTGGCCTGTATCAGCATCGCCCCAAAGGTTAGTATGACCGGCTATGCGACTTTCATTAGAGATTTTGGCAAACTTTATGTTGATATCAACAGGGGCCTTGGTAGGTTCTCCTCCAAAGATTATTTTGCTCTCGCCGGACTAAACTCACTTTTTAAACCGGAACTCTTCAGCCATTGCAAAAGTCAACTCCAAAGGTTTGGCAATATAAATGATTTAAAGAAAAACATAAAAGTTGCCCTCGTGCTGACGGCCCTGGGCAGCCTCACTTATAATGAACTAAAGAACCAGGGCCTTGGGAAAAAATATGTTTATTCCCGTTTTTTTACCGCAGTGAATTTTTATGAGCCCGGGACCGATGACGAAATTGATTCAAACCATGTCTTTGACGCCGGGGAGGATATTTCCGCAGAGGTCACCCATTTCTATTCCATGAAGATACCTGTCATTAATAAACTCATTTTCATGGCCTATATGTCTCTTTATCTGCCGAGGGAGTTGGGAGAAAAACTGAGGGACGCCGGCTATAGCGAAAACGTTATTTCCGATACGCTCAAGGAACTCCATGAAAAAATGGATGAAATCATGTCACGTCATTCCCTTTCCTTTTATCCCATTCCCATCAGGGCCA
>JAJDAS010000028.1 GCA_029261755.1 Nitrospinia bacterium | reverse complement strand
AGGTATCCGGTCTTTCGGAGGCAAGAGCCAGGTTTTGCCCTATCCTTGTCATATAATTCCACAACTTACCGTTTTTGGATAACTTATACTTGGAAAGGAGATGTGCTCCCACGCTCCTCCCGATATAATACTGCTCTTCCTCGTTAATATCGGAAAAAGCTTTTTTCACCATCTTTGCCTTAGAAACGACTTTATTTACGTCAATAGATTTGAGGGCGTTGCCGAGGTCAAAACCAAGGGCGCTACTTGCAAAGAAGGGTATCGCAAGAATAAGTGTCGCTGTGAAAAAAGTGTTTTTCGGATTTTTCATTTATTCACCAGACTCGTCTATTGAAATTCGCCAAGATGGCCTTCTTTCCTGAACGGTTTCAGGCTTTCCAGAGGGTTTGCCACTGTGCTTTTTTTCTCTGCCTGGTCCATCAAATCATACCGCAACTTTTTGTTTTCCCTGTTTTTCTTTTCAATTTCAGGACTGAATCCTTTTGTTGCTGCAGCCATATCCGACTGGGTGACCTTGGCGGTCCTGGAAAAACTCTTGAATTTTTTTGACTTAATCAAGGATTTTTTTGGGATAAATCCTTTTGTTCCGTTGAATTCCACCTGAACCCATGAACCCTTTTGAGACAAAACAGTAACGGAGACGCCTCTTTCCAATGTCTCCAGTATTTTAGCGCCAAAAGGTTTGGGGTGGTTTTTTAGATGAGTCTTGGAGGTTTGTATTCTTAAGACCTCTCCCTTTTTAAAACCTTTTTTTGCGTCAGCAGGGTTGGAGAGGGTAAGAAGGAAGCATAGTGCAACGGCAATGAGAAGGAGCTTGCGGAATCCGCTCCCACTCAACCTTTGGAAGTAAGTTGAAATACTCCGTCCCATTCGGGCAGTGGTCTGTTTTTGATGAATCCGGAACATCGGCTCAAATATATTTTTGAGGGAGGGTCTTCAGGAATGAATTCGAAAACCCGATTGAATAGTTTAACAGCCTCCTTAAACTCTTGGGACCTGTAGTGTAGCAAGGCGTCATGAAAGATTTCAACCCCTTGCTGTTTCTCTTTTGAAAGGTAACCTTTCACTGCCAACAATTCGTAAATACGGACAGGCTCATTTTTACCTACTACCTTTATTATGTCCAGCTCTCTTGCTTCAATTTCATTTTTCACGAATTCGTAGGTAAATTCTGAAATCATCAGATAGGTATCGAAAAATTTGTTCGCTCCTTCCAGCCTCGCGGCCAGGTTGACGGAGTCGCCCATGATGGTGTAATCCATTCTCTTTTTCGAGCCCATGTTCCCCACTACCATGGGGCCTGTGTTTAGCCCCATTCTTACGTGAAGCTCGTCCTTTCCCTGTTCTTTCAACCTTTGCCGAATTTCTACCATCCTTTGGTCCATTTCCAAGCTGGCCTTACACGCAAGGACTGCGTGTTCTTCCATGGGAATGGGAGCGCCCCAAAAGGCAATGATGGCGTCTCCTTCGAATTTGTCCACTGTGCCCTGGTATTTGGCGATGATTTCGCACATTTGGCTCAGGTAATCGTTCAGGAGAGCAACCAGTTCTTCCGGTGAAAGCTTTTCGGAGATGGTGGAAAAACCGGCCACGTCGGAAAAGTATGCAGTCATCACGCGTCTTTCTCCGCCTAAGTTTAGTTTGGAAGGATCTTCGATAAGTTTCTCGATAACTTTCGGCGAAAGGTATTGGCCAAAAGCGTCCGTAATGAACGACTTTTGCTGTGCTTCGACGATGTAATTAATTATGCTTGCCAAGGTGAATGTGCCAACGATGCTAATGCTTGTAGCGGAAATCTCAATGAGAATGTTGTGGTAACGGTATAGAAAAAGGCTCGCGGCAAGATTGACCATAACAAGAGCCGCCGTGAAGGCGAAGCCCACATAGGCATTGAAGCTTGCCGTTATACAGGCCGTTAGAATCGCTAACAACAGAACAATGGGAATCACGTACTTCGGCTGGAAATAAGCGGTGAGAAAATCTCCTTTCAGTATATTGTCTATGGCCGTGCCGTGATAATGCGCTCCAGAATCATTGTATTTGTTGAAGGGGTTAGGCCTGAGGTCCTTCAATTCCGTGGCGTCCGATGCCACAATGACAATCTTATCTTTGAAAAGGCTCGGATCGTAGTAAGGCTTTTCTCCTTCGTCGATTCTGATTTGGGACTTGATCACCCGTAATAAAAGGTATTGTTCGTATACCGAGCTGTCTCCGTAATACTTCAGCCAGGCCATTCCATCTTCATCCAGGGGAATACTTCGCATATTCTCACCGGATAGGACCATTTTCATGCCCGTTAATAGCACATTTTGGGTTCCCAAAATTTTGGCAGCGGCGGCAAAACTGAGAGACGGATAGTACTGTTCCCCATTTTTGACTAACATGTTGTATCTCCTGCCGATACCGTCGGAATCGGAAAGGAATTTTGCATCACCCATTTTTTCGGCTGCCATCAATAGTGTTTCCACCGGTGGCCTGAAATATTGATACTCCTTAATTTCACCCTGGAAGCCTTTTGATTCAACAGGTACTGCTTGGCTTGCCATGGCCTCCTTGTGATAGACCACTTTTTCTTCACTGTAATTTCCCTGACGATTTGTAGAAAGGTTCGCCAAAATCACGTCTCCCATCCCTATTGTTTCGGCAAAGGCCTCGTCATCCTCGGGTCCTTCCCGGGAAGTTTCGGTAAAGATGACATCAAAGACAATGGCCTTTGCCCCGGCATTCTTCAAGAACTTGATGGCCTCGCCGTACGCTTGGCGAGGCCAAGGCCATTGAATGCCATCCACTTCATCGGCCTCAATGATGGTTGCATCCGTTATCAGGAGGTAGACGATATCGCTCTCTCCGGGTTTGAGAGTGAAGTTATTTCTCAGGATATCGGACGCTACATATTGCAATCCTGTGAAAAGGTTGAAAAAGACAAGCAGAGAGACCAGAAGGCCAAAGATCAGCCCGGCCAAAATGCCCAGGATGGTTTTTTTGTGGCCTGGATGATTATTAATGTAACTGTTGAGGGGTGCCGGCATGGGGGAATGTAATGGAGGTTCAGGGTTTGAGGTTCAGGTTCACGGTTGAAGGTCCAAGGCCCGGGGGTGTTAGGTCATAAGCGCAAGCGCCATAATAAGAGCTAAATTCATTGAGAATTAGGCAATGAGCAGTGACAATTTACAAACTGATTTACTCATTAATGCTTTCCAAGTTAATTGCTCAATTTCTCTAC
This sequence comes from Nitrospinia bacterium, assembly GCA_029261755.1. GTDB lineage: Bacteria > Nitrospinota > Nitrospinia > JACRGO01 > JACRGO01 > JACRGO01. Next base: position 3,432 of record JAJDAS010000028.1, on the reverse strand, counting down.
ATCTGCAATATCTTGTGTTCTTCCGGAGATAGTTTTGTTTTTGATTAAATCATCCTTGGCTATCAAGGATATCTCTACTTCTTGAACATTGACGATTTTCCGCTTTTGATAACTTTCATCGAATTTAATTCCGGATGCCTCATTGATAATATCTATTTGTATGGGAGGACGTCCCATTCTAAAAACGTTTCCCTTTTCTTTGAAATTGGCAAAATCAATTGAAGGGGCGCCGAATTCATGAAGAGCCATCATAAGTCTATCCAGGTTCTCGTCATCGATCCCAACAATGAAATCAATATCTTTTGTGGCTCTTGGGTGTCCATAAATGCCAACCGCCCAGCCTCCAAGGAGTAGATATTTAACTTTGTTTGAGTTTAGAAAATTCAAAAAATCTTTGAAGTCTTCCGGTAGTAGCCTCAGGGCCATAGAAACATTCCCTTAAATGTGTTATCGCCCTTAATTTTTCTTCAATTGGGGCATTTTTCCAATAGTCATCGTCTTCTTTTTCCAATTCATCCCTTTTCCAAAATTTGACCAAACTCCTATCCATTCGTTCGTTCATATTACACTTCCTTTAAAACCCAAAAACTAGCCTACGAAATACACGAAAAACCACGAAAGAAATTCTTTTTTTTTGTCATTTCGTGTATTTCGTGGGTTAGAGATATTAAATTGTGAGAGATAAATTCTTAGAATAATTGTGTAACTAAAATCCGCTTTATTTTAAGTCAACTTTTTTTATATGAATCAATCTATGTCCTAACATATCTACTGCTGCTTGGCATTGTTCTAAAATTATATATCCAATTAAAGGCTCATATATTCCATCTGGAGGGTCCATATCTAAAAAAAGGACCTCTGAAACAACCTTTTCAAATCCTTCTATTTGAATTTCTACAGGCGCACAAATTTCACCCCGAACTATTTGTTGTGTTGCTGTTTCACAATCAACTTCCCTAATAGATTTGATGTGTCCTAATTTATTTTTCCATGCTTTAGGCAAAACAAGATTAGCTGCATCTGTGTCTACAAGAGCTTCACAATTAATCACAGACTCCGGTTCGGCAAAGTTAGATATTTTTATGTTCGCGATTATTCTACCCATAATTTGCCCTTTTATAAATTTTAACACTGGTGATGTCCGATATTTTGACACAGGTATTGGGCAAAGTCCATACCCATCTGGATGAAGGCGAAGGTAAGCCAAAATCAAGTTTGTTGCAGAACAATTTGATCAGGGCGGTCGAGATCACAATTCGTCAGGATAGACGAATTGGACGGCTGGTTTTTAGCCGCATGCAGGGTCAAAACTAAGGAGTGACGTATCGCCAGTTTTCCATTGTTAAAACATCTATCCTCTTAAAATGTCTTGTAAGTTTTTCTCAATTTCATCAAAATTTTTCCATTTGCCCGCTATAGGGCCCAAACCATCGCGCTCCTCTTTTTGTTCAATAAGCTGCAAATCATCAATATTGATCAAGGCCGCTACCGGTTTATTGCGCTTGGTGATAATAAAGCGTTCTTTTTCGTAATTGCTTTTGGCTATATATTCTGATAAATGACATTTCATTTCCGTCACCGAGATAGTTTTACTCATTTTTTCCCCTACATGATGTATGGTCCTAATGGTCAATTTAACTATTTCTGCAATAGGGCTTTTGGGCAGTTTTCACAAATAATGAAGACGGAAGGGTTTGCAGGTATGGACATCTGTCAAAGGGTATGAAGATGACTCAATGAAGGAGTGTGGATGGTTGAAAAGGAAGAGAGAGTATTGGACCTGGGGGCAGCTATTAGAAGGCCCGTTGTTACCCATCGTGATTAGTGAGTTAATTCTTTTTTATTCTTTTTTTTATTCCCCGAGCTTTATCTAACCTATATTTTATTAAAACAAATCGCCTACTGATAGTGGTAAAAAGCTCCTTCAAATTGAATTAGCCAAGGTCTCGCCATATTCAAAGAAATGTCACAAGCATCAGCATGAAGTCAATACTATTAATCACTACTCAACATAATGACCCCGTTTGCCCCATTTGTCACAATTTTTGTCATATGACAAGATCTTACCCCAACTCTTCTTAGTTATGTTTTTATTTCTACCTATTAAAACGTAAACATTCTTTAGTACTTATATGAAGCTAACACCAGGAATCACTGGGGGCCGAGTAGCAAGCAGATAAACATGGAAAAACCAGAAAATAATGAAAGCCAACAAGCTACCGAAAAAAAACCGATGCTCGGACTCCAGTGTATTCCATGGTTATGGCCTAATCTTTCAATACTTTGTCATATTCAGCATGAGTGCCAATCCAAAACCAAAGAAGGTTATTCTCTATCCCAACGGCTACCGCCCGATACTTTTTCCCAACTCTTACAGACCAATATTTCCCTGCTTTTTTCATATGTAGTGAGGGATTCTGTATATGCTTTATTCCGGCAACTTCTGATCAGTGGAATTTGCAAATTTTAATGCAATTTGATCCTCATTTTTTATGGCGTCTTCCAACTCATCTGGTGTGAAAATATCTTTCGTAACGTGCAAATTCATTTTATAGAGATGGCAACGGCCTGGTTCCTTTTCAGAGCGGTCAATAAATTCCGATAGTTCTTTGCCTTCACCAATAAGATCATGAGAAATCTTATTCTGAATATTTCTATGAACCACAAACGTATATCCTGTTCCTACCAATTTTAATTTTGTTAATCCTTTTTTCTTAAGTTCACTTAATTCTCTCAATTCCTCTGGGGTCATTGGTATCTCCTTTTTAATTAAAATGTCATTATCTTTAAATTCAAGTTTAAAAATTTTTACCGTTAACTCATTTATTTTATTGAAAAGTTTATCATGATCATAGGGCTTTTCTAAAAAATCGTCCATTCCGGCTTCCCAATATTTTTCGCCTATTGATAAATTCCCGGTTACAGCCATTATTGGAAAATATTTTACTTTTTGTCGAATAATTTTTGTTGCTTCATACCCATTCATTAGAGGCATATCGATATCCATTAGACAAAGATCGTATTTCCCTTCGTTTTTTTGGGCTTGTTCAACAGCCTCTTTTCCATTCGAGGCCATGTCAAATTCATAGCCCCAAATATCCATTAATTCACTATCAAGCATTTGGAGAAGCTCATCGTCCTCCGCAATTAAAATTTTCATTTTTTAAATCCTTAATCTCACATAACGACCCGGATAACCAGGGCGTACCGAGCCTGTGCGTCCGAGAATGATGAAAGGAAAACAAATGCCTGAACCTGATGAAACGCCTGATAGTAAGCCTCTGGTTGATCCGATTGTTGTGTGCCGGGCAACGCCCGGCTACTTACTGGTGATGCTCGATATTTTGACACAGGTATCGGGCAAAGTCCATACCCAGCCAGATGGAGGCGAAGGGTAGCTGAAGGCAAGGTTGCTGCAGCAATGTAGCGGCT
>JAJDAS010000027.1 GCA_029261755.1 Nitrospinia bacterium | reverse complement strand
TTATCGCAAAGTCGCTTTTAGAAATTTTTTGTATTTCATTAATTATTTTTTTTATTTCTTTACCTTGGCCTAAGAAATTAATTAGAGAAGTACTTACAATTGAATGCAGTCTTTTTACCTCTTTTTTCAACTCCCATTTTTCAACTGCCCTTTTTAAAGTAAGAACAAACGAATCAAAGTTTGGCGGTTTGGATACAAAATCATAGGCCCCGGCCTTTGTGGATTTAATTGCGCTTGGGATATCCCCATAGGCGGTTATGATGATAACAGGGACATCGGCGTTTGACCTTCTCAATTTCTTTAAAACTTCCATGCCGTCCATATCCGGCAACTTCAGGTCTAAAAGAACAACGGAAATCTCTTTCTTCTTAAAAACATTAATGCCTTCTTTACCTGTTGAGGCCAAGAGAGAGGAAAACCCGGCGGCGGTAATAATTTCGCTAAAGCTATTCCGTGCTATCCTGTCATCGTCAATAATTAATATTTTTTTCATAACTCTCCTAAAACCTTGTGCAAAACCAGGTTGAGATCATCCACATTATAAGGCTTGGGAAGCACCCCGCAAAATCCGAATTTCTCAGGGTTGGCCATTATTGGGTCTTTTGAGTAACCACTGGCAACAATAGCTTTTACATAAGGGTCAATTTTTAAAAGTCCTTTAATGATTGCTTTTCCACCCGGCCCTCCGGCAATGGTCAAATCCATGATCACCATATCAAACGGACTTTCGCTTTTAAAGGCGTCTTTATATACTTTTATGGCCCTTTCCCCATTTTCCACAGGGATAATGTCATGACCTTTTAACTCAAATAGCAGTGCCATATCTTCACGAATTCCCCTTTCATCCTCCAGAAAGAGAATTTTTCTTTTCTTAAACCGGCCATTGATTTCCCCTTTTTCCATATCATCAGCAACTGCCTTTGCATCGCAAGCAGGCAGGTATAAAGTGAAGGTGGAGCCTTCCCTTATTTTAGAATGAGCCTCAATATACCCGGAATGCCTCTTCAGAATGGAGTAACTGGTGGCAAGACCCAATCCGGTTCCCTCCTTTTTTGTTGAAAAATAGGGATCAAAAATTTTAGTAAGATTCCTTGAAGAAATACCTTTCCCGTTATCTTTAAAAGAGATTTTAATATATTTTCCTTTTTGCAAAGGAAGATTTCTTCCATTTTTGATATGAATGTTCCTGCCCTTAATTTCTAACATACCTCCAGATAGCATGGCCTCCTTTGCGTTTAGGATCAGGTTGGTCAACACCTGCCCTATTTGCCCTTTATCAATTTCCACAGGCCAAAGGTTATCTGAAATATTTGCATGGCTTTTAACATTGGAACCGCTAAGGAGAAAATCTATTTGATCCTTGATAATAGGTTCCATAGCAAAAACTCTCTTAACCGGTTCACCGCCTTTTGAAAAAGTCAGAAGTTGATTGGCAAGCTCCTTGGCGTCAGACAAAATATTTTCGGCTTCTTTTAGTTTTTGGGTAGCCATTTTTTTATTGCCTATAAACCATTGGGCAAGGGTAATCTTGCCCATGAATCCGGTCAATATATTGTTAAAATTATGAGCGATCCCACCGGCAATAACCCCAAGGGACTCTAATCTCTGGACCTTCAAAATCTCTCCTTCCATCATCTTTCGCTCAGTAATGTCATAACCATAAATATTTATATAATCGGTGTCCGGCAAATAAACGAGTTGGAGCAAAAAAATACGATCCATGCAATCCACCTCTATTTCTTTGTTTGTTAAAGAGTCACGGACCTCTTTCATTAACCGGGCCATTGTTTTTGGTATAAGCTTTCCTTGCTTACATTTCCATTTTTTTAGCAAGGGGCGGCTGGCTTTGTTGGCGTATAATACTGTTCCGTTTTTTGAGACTCTCAAAACAGGGTTTGGATTTTCACTGGGGAACTTTGCAAGGTTTTTCGCATGTTCCTCTGCTCTTATGCGTTCCTGAATTTCTCGCCTTAAATTTTTATTAGCTTTATTGAGGTTGGCTGTCCGTTCCTTTACACGCCTTTCCAAATCTTCATGAGCTTTTTCCAGGGCCTCTTCCGCTTGTTTTCGTTCTGTAATATCTCTGCAAGAAAATAAAACCCGGCCATTATCAATTGCTACCTGTTTAACGCTTATAAGAGATGCTCGTTTTTCACCGGCCTTATTGGTAATTTCTTTTTCTATATTTTTAATTTCCCCGGATGAAGATAGTGCATTAAATGAAAAGATACGGCCATCAATAAGTTTTTTTATATTTCCCATGGATTGTATTTCATCTGCTGAATAGCCGAAAAGAATATTTGTGTTTGGGCAGATAAAGGTAAACGCCCCTTTTTTATCAGTAATAAAAACCGCGTCGGAAATGCTGTTCAAAGTAATCCGATGTAATTCTTCTGATTTTTTCAACCTTTTTTTTACTTGGTGCCTGTAAAGAGCCGTCTCAATAATGGCGCTCAATTCCCTTGGTTGGCATGAACTGGTCAGGTACCCAAAAGGTTCCGTAATCTTTGCCCGGTCCAGCATTTTTTTATTGGAAAAAGAAGTTATGTAAATCACAGGAATATCCAAACTGGTACGAATGGCATCAGACGCCTCAACTCCACTCACCTTGCCTTTCAACATGACATTTATCAGAACTAAGTCAGGTTTGTCTTTTTTCGTTTTGGAAACAGCTTTTTCGCCTGTATTTACAATCGCTACGACAGAATACTTTAGGCTCTTTAATTTCTTTTGGAGGCCAAGGGCCTGCTCTTTTTGATTTTCAGCTATCAGGATTTTTCGCATTTTCATTGTTGGCACCCGTCCTTAAGCGTCTATAAGGTCCTGGAGTAATTTGGAGCAAAGGGATAAACTACCCAATGGTGTTCTTTTTCAACATTATCTCTGATTTTAATTAAATCTAAAAGGAGTTAGTAAATCCTATGGCTATGACAAAAAAGAATTTCATTTGTTTGGAAATAAAATCAGTAAAGCCCAGACCGGCAAACATGAAGTTGGTGGCATTTTGGATGCCGTTTTAAATGTCATAAAAAAAACCAACAAAAAGGAAGGTAAATTAACCTATCCCAAGGTTTATAGTGTTTTCTCTGAAGAAAAGGATCAACGTTACAATTGTCGTTGGCGATGAAGAAAGTTTGTTGAAGGAAATCAGGATTTTTCTTTACTATTGATCTGCAATTATGTTAGCATTTGCAGCAATACCGTTTTCCCGGTAAACACGCATCAAAACTAAATTATAGAAATCCAAGGAGGAAACCTGAACATGTTTGAGAGAAAAAGATGGATAGTTTTTACAGGATTTTTCGTATTTACTTTGCTCAATCCGTGCCTGAATCTTACCGCCCAGGCACAACAAGATACTGAAAATGCCGCCCCTGACGCGGTTCTGGAGTTTGGCATCAAACCTCCCCAGGAGGTAGATGAATTTGCTGAATCTTATGATGATATCGATGAGGAATATAGTGCAGAAACTAAGGACCCCTTTGAAAATTTTAACAGGGGCATGCACAAGTTCAATGATGTATTATTTGAAAATGTAATGAGACCTGCGGCTATCACATACTCAAATCTTGCAGATGAAGATATGCGAGGAATTGTGGGAGATTTCTTTTCCAATATTCGTATGCCTGTTAGGTTGGTAAGCTCTGTCGTGCAGGGTGATATGGAAAAAGCTGGAAGAACATTAGTCAGGTTTTTTATCAACTCCACCATCGGATTGGGTGGACTGGTTGATGTGGCCAAAACCGAATTTCATATTGATGAGGTGGATGAAGACTTCGACCAGGCCCTTGGGGCCCACGGGGTTGGAACCGGTCCCTACCTGGTGTGGCCTTTGATCGGCCCTGCTACTTTGAGAGGCACCGTGGGGAGGATCGTGGACAGCGCCTTGAACCCTGCACGGATTGTATCGCCGGGAATCGTAGCTGAAGTTGTAATGGGTGCTGTGGATAAAGTCAACGAAACGGCAAATAACCTCAATGTGAAAGATGAAATTGACGATATGGCCGTTGACTCTTACCTTAGTATGCGGGACCTCTACCTGCAACATCGGAAGGGTATGTTGGTTCGCTGACCGCCCGACGGTGAGCTGTTACTGGAATTTTTTAACCGCGATTTCTCAACCTTTGCTTAACCGGATTTTTTTGCCTACCAACATTCCTTGTTTTTTTTCTTTGCTCTTTCCGGATATTATTCCAACGCCCCCTTCCGGGAAAAAATCTGGCTGCGCTCCTCTCTTCAATCTAGAGTCTCCCAACCCTGCCGGTTTCCTTTCTCTTGCGAAGCCCCATCCCTTGTGGGAATGTTTGCAAGTACTCCCCAACCTTTTGCTTAAACGGATTGGCACTGATCCCGGAGTGAGGTGGATATGTTTGTAACTTTCCACGGCGCTGTTCGAGAGGTTACGGGCTCCATGCATTTGGTGGAGGCAAACAACAGCAAAATTTTGCTGGACTGTGGCATGTTCCAGGGACCAAGGCAGGAAAGCAGAATAAAAAACAGAGACCTGCCCTTTGACGCCGCAACTATCACCAACGTTGTTTTGTCTCATGCGCATATCGACCATTCCGGCCGCATTCCTTTTTTAGCCCAATCCAACTTCAACGGGCGAGTCATCTGTACCCGCGCAACTGCAGACGTCTGCAAGCACCTTCTTCTGGACAGCGCCAAGATCCAGGAGTCCGACGCGGATTACCTGAATTACAAGGCCGTTCGTTCCTTTTTGCATTCCCTGTCGAATCCATCGAACCACAGCGTTTCCAATAGGGAGAAAAAGGACATCAAAGCGCTGCTAAAAAAAAGCGTGCACGAAATCAATGTAGAAACAATCCATGAACTGCTGGAGAAGCATTACATTGAAAAGACCGCCCCCCTGTACACCATCAAAGACGCCGAAAACTCCATAAACCTTTTTGATGGGTATCCCTACCAATATCCTGTTGACGTGGGCGACCATGTCCAAAGCGTCTTTTATGATGCGGGACATATCTTGGGATCGGCTTTTACCTTCCTCCGGTTGAAAGAAAACGGACGTTCTTTTACCGTGGGTTTTACCGGTGATATGGGCAGATTCGACAAGCCTATTTTAAGGGACCCCACCCTGGAATTTCTCCCCGAGGATTGTGAAGTGGACCTCTTGATTATGGAAAGCACTTACGGAGGCCGGGAACACGAAGCGGTGGGTGGTTTGAAGGAGCAACTTCGGGATGTATTGGTGGAGACCTTTAATCGGGGAGGCACGGTGGTCATTCCCTCTTTTGCTTTTGGTCGAACCCAGGAAATTATTTATTATCTGCGGGAACTGTATGACGCGGGCGAAGTTCCTAAACTACCAGTATATGTGGACAGCCCCCTTGCCACCCAATTGACCAAGGTGACTGGTGAGCACCCGGAAATCTTTGATCGGGAAACCCACAAAGAATTTTTGGAGCAGGGAGAAAACCCCTTTATCTTTCCGCAGATGCACTTTACCCATAGTGTGGAGGAGTCTATGGTCCTGATGAAGGACAATTCTCCACATATCGTTATTTCCGCTTCGGGAATGTGTGAGTTCGGAAGAATTCTGCATCACCTTAGGCATAAAATTCATGATTCTCGGCATACCATCCTGGTGGTGGGGTTCATGGCTGAGAGGACCTTGGGTAGGAGGATATTGGAGCTGGGGCAGGAGTATCGGATGTCCGGTTATTCCGGTGAGCCGCCTGCAGTGAAATTTTTAAATAAGATTTACCCCTTAAAAGCTCGTGTGGTTCAACTGGAAGGGTTCAGCGCCCATGGAGACCGGAAGGAGCTTCTACGTTTGGTGAAAGAGTCCAATTTGAAGATCAAGCGAATAGCCCTTGTGCATGGGGAAGAGGCCCAGGCCCTCCCATTGGAGAAGGAGCTACTCAACGAAGGCTTTTCAGTTTTTGTTCCTCAAAAGGGAGAGAGGATAGAACTCCACTGAAAATAAAAGGGATAGCAGGGGTAGGTCCCCGTTTTGCCCTATAGGTGATTTATCCTGGCAATGTTTTTAAAGCCTGTTTTGGGGGTTAAATTTTTTTTTTGGACGCGGTTGTCCTTCATAACGTTGTAAAATCACTGTAAGGGTTTGATAATCTTCAGCTTTTGTAGTAAGATGCAAGCTTTTTGGGGTATTTTTTATATGAGGAACAAATTTTTCGGGTTTTTAAAAGGTCCGATTTAAATGAAATCAGGTTTTGAGAGGAGGTGTATTGCATGGCAGATAAGGAAACTGGGGTAGTTAAGTGGTTCAGTGCCAACAAGGGTTATGGGTTTATAACTCGTGACGATGGAGGAAGTGATATTTTTGTTCATTTCAGCGCTATCAATTCTGATGGATACCGCTCATTGGATGAAGGGCAAAGGGTAGAATTCACTGTTGCCGATGGAGAAAAAGGGCCACAGGCTCAAGACTGCAGCGTATTGGGCTAAAAGGATGTTTATGAAAAAGTGCGGCGTGCACCCATAGTGCGTCGCACTTTTTTTATGCCTTTTTCCGTTTTTTTTCTCCATACGGTTGCAATTTTAATCCGCAAAGCTATATTAAACAGTTTTACGTTTTGATTTGAAGGACGTTGCCGAAGGCCTGATACGGTCAAGCAATCCTAAACCAAAACCACCACCTGTATGGACCCGGCCATGATTAATAAAAATGACGCCGAAGAATCTGCCATTGCCCTTATCTTCCATTTAAAACGGTTTTGGATTTTTCCAGTTTCCATTTGGGGCGCCATTGTTCTGCTTTCCTTGGCGTGGAACCTTTCCACTTTGGACAATCAACTTTTGCAAGTGGCTTTCCACCAGGCGAGGGCCATGTTCAAGTTAATCAACACTACCCGGCTCTGGAATGCCCGGCATGACGGTGTCTATGTCCCAATCACCGAAAAAACCCAGCCCAACCCCTACCTTAATAATCCAGAGAGAGACCCTGTAACCGTGGACGGGGTAAGGCTCACCCAAATCAATCCAGCCTATATGACTCGCCAGATTTCAGAGATTGCCCGGGAAGAAAATGTGGTCTTCCATATAACCAGTTTGAATCCACTTCGTCCTGATAACCAGGCTTATGAGTGGGAGGCTTCGGCTCTTAAAAAATTTAAAAAAGGAGTGAAGGAATGGGGAGAAATGTTGCGGGAAACCGGAGGCGCTGAAAAGGGCGTCTTCAGATACATGGCACCTCTGGAGGTAAAGGAAGCCTGTGTTCAATGCCATGTGGAACAGGGGTACATCGCCGGTGAGATAAACGGGGGTATCAGTGTTACCATCTCCATGGATTCGCTGATGTTGTCTACCGGGAAACAGAAAA
>JAJDAS010000026.1 GCA_029261755.1 Nitrospinia bacterium | reverse complement strand
TAGCAGCGGATCTGAGGAAAGAAACCCTGAATAAAGCATTTCTGTTCAAAGCAGACCAGTTTTATATTAAGCCCGTTCCGGCAGAAGATTTACAATTGGGAGTAAAAAAGCGCCTCGGTTTGAGTTGAGCAAATGCTTTACTCAGTGAGAGGACCTTTGAACAGCAGATTTTCCAACTTTTCCATCCACCACCCGCTCCTTAGGCTCCATCCTTGGAACAGCTTGATCTCCGGATTCGTATCTTTTTTCAAGAACCCTCAAAAAGAATTCTTAACAATAATTTTTTTGACTTTATAACGGGAGTCTGCTAATCTTTGCGCAAATGCGTAGTTCTCTGCGAAAGTACTCTTTATTTCGTAGTTTTCCGAGAAAAAACGGCGTAAGAGAGCAAAATTTGTAATTTATAAAGTATCTTTCAAAAGCTTTCTTCCATCAAATTAGCCTCAATAAATAAATTCCTATTAGAGTGGAAATATATGGCTAACCTGGAAACCAGCTACCTTGGCCTTACCATAAGAAATCCCATCGTAGTGGCCAGCTCTTCGCTTACCGAGGAAGTAAATCAACTGGTCGATTGCGAAAAAGCCGGGGCTGGGGCGGTAGTTTTGAAATGTATTTACGAGGAAAATATAAAGACAGATACCCATGGTGGTGAAGACCACGAATTTTATGGTATTGACCACCCTGAGGCCTACGAATATTTTTACTCCGATGTAGCCACGCGATACGGCACCATTCCGTACTGTGAAAAGGTAAAAAAAGCGCGGGAATCCGTCTCCATACCTGTTATAGCCAGCATTAACTGCTATTCTCCCTCGGTTTGGGTTGACTTTGCCAAGGATCTGGAAAATGCCGGAGCAAGTGCGCTGGAGTTGAACATTGCCTATCCCCCCGTTACCAAGATCATGGACGATCCCTCCACCCACCTGAATGACTTGGCGGAAACCGTGGAGACATTATTAAAAAAAGTTTCCATACCCGTTTCCATCAAGCTTCCTCCAGCGGAACTTTTTGTCGGTAGCATGGTTAAAAAGTTCGCTGATACGGGCGTTCAGGGGCTTATCCTTTTCAGTCGTTTCATGGGACCTAAAGTCAACCTGGAAACCATGGAGGTGGAGTCCAATGTTCTTTATAGCAGTAGTTCAGACGCTACCATAGCCCGGCGTTTCATTGCATTATTGGCAAATCGAGTTAAATGCGAATTGATCGGCGCGGGTGGGATACACACGGCGGAGGGAGTTCTTAGCGTACTTTGCGTTGGCGCAACCTCTGTCCAGATGGCTTCTCTATTTTGTAGAAATGGTCTAAGTGAAATCCGCACAATATCTGATGGAATTGCCGCCTGGATGGATAAAAAAGGTTATGCCGCCATTGAAGACTTTCGTGGCTGTTTAGCCACGGATGCGGGGAAAAGACAAAATCCCTTTGGGCGTTTTCAATATATTCGTATGCTGGGGCATGAGTAATGCCACCGCATGGATTTTGCCAACCATCCATACCGCCATGCTTTGTTAACTTATTAACTAACTAATAGGGTTGAGCTATGTTGACTGCGAAAGATTTAATTGAAAAGAAAGGGTCGGACCTCTTTAGCGTGGAATCCGAAACCACCATTTACGATGCCTTGAAAATAATGGTGGACAAAAAGATCGGTTCTATTTTGGTGACGGAAAAGAAAAAAATTATCGGTATTTGGACGGAGCGAGACCTGATGCGCAATTCCCTCAAGCCGGAGTTCAACCCCAAAACAGCCCTGGTTAAGGATTGCATGACCCCTGAAGTCCATGCGGCCCCTGCCAGCCACAATATCTACCAGCTTATGGCCATGTTTTTAGAGCTGAGGCACCGGCATCTGGTTATAGAAAAAGATGGTGATTTTATAGGGTTGATTGCCATAGAAGACATTCTTAAGGCCAAGCTTCAAGAAAAAGACTGGGAGTTAAAGGAGTTGAACAAAATTGCCAGTTGGGAGTATTACGAAAACTGGCCGAGGTGAGGATTTTGAAGCCCTATTGAAGAAGTTTTGCAAACGCCAGAAAAGGTTTAGCCATTTATACTTGTGGTATTGAGGATTAGATTAGATGGTTTAAAACAGGCCCATGGCGGCAACGGTTTGACCAAAAAACACCTCTTAAAAAATAAAAAAGGGTGGGATACCGGTAGGTAGCCCACCCTTTTTTTATTCAACTCTTGTCAGGCTGGATTAACCTGATGCGATATTAATCAAATTTAGCCTAACTTTGAATACTATCAAGTCTATGAGCTGCATGGTCATGATTTCCGGGTATTATTCCGGGCTGTAGGTGGAGACTCTGAGAGATGGGACTCCCCTTTCCATCCAAAAGTAGCTTGACCTCAAGCTTAGGATTGCCACGGCCTTTAATCCCCCTACCTGGGAAGCGATTTTATCAAGTCAATTCGGTAACCCTCGTTTCGCCTAAAGAGCCAGCTCCGAAAATCTTCACTCTACACTCTTCAATTCCAACCCTCCCCCCCCATGAAAAATTTTTGGCTATGCGGCTTTCGTAACATCCCACTACCCCCTTTAAAAAACAAGAAACTATCAAAACGCTTTTGGGAAAAAATGGCCGGGCAGGAAGTGGATGGACACATAAAGGAACCTCTGACAACTGCTTGAAGCTGACTACCTTTATCGTTTGACATTTTAGGGTTTTTGGTGTAGATTTGGCGAAAATTAACCTTATTTTGGAGGATTAGGGTATGAGAGTGCTCTTTTTGGCTGCTCTTTTTTCATGGCTTAGCGGTAAGGCCGCTTATCTACCAAGCTTCATTCTTTTTAAAAATACCTCCAAGGCTTGCGTCACTATGTTGCTTATAAGGATTGCCGGATGATTTGGAAAACTCTCTTACATGGGAAATTAAGCCTATGAGAAGCTTCACAGTAAGCACTTCTTTGACTTCCGGTATGGGTAAACTTGCGCTTGGCTTTCTGAGCCTCTTGGATATAGCGGTAGGCCTGCCGCTTCGAAACCCCATATCTCGCCATGAGCGTTGTGTTGACTTGCTCTGTGGAAGAAGTTTTCTTTAGTAGAACGTGCGCTGTGTTGATACACTCTGTTAATTCGGACTATGGAGATTTTGCCATATGTCGTAATAGTAATACCTTATGTGTTGCTTGCCAAGATTAGTTTATGGACGCCTATAGATATAATACGTTCAAATTCAAATTTACCTTTTGCGTCCATGGAGTGTACACTCTATAGACACAAGCAAGCCGTTCTATAGCAGGTTCGGCTCCACAAGGATTTTCTTGATTTGTTGTCTGGGCAAATGATTCAATGGTTCACTCACTCAATGATTCATTAATTATGTTTCCCACTGAACTTGACCTCATCAACCAATTAAGAAAAAGGTTCACATCTCCCACTCCCGGGGTAAGGCTTGGGATCGGTGACGATGCCGCAATCTTGGAGCCTACCCAGGGCTATGAGCTTCTGGTAACCACGGACGCCTTGATGGAAGGGGTGCATTTTTTACCTGGAGCCAACCCATTTGCCCTTGGCAGGAAGGCTGCCGCCGTGAACCTGAGTGATATGGCCGCCATGGGAGGAATTCCGAAATCCCTGTTGATAACCGTTGCCGTTCCCACTCCCATGGACTCCACATGGATGGGGAAATTTTACGATGGTTTGGAATCCATGTGCCGTGAACACTCCATTTTCGTAGTGGGTGGAGATACCTCCAGGTCTTTGAACGGGGTTGCCATTTCCATTACACTAATTGGCGAGGTGGAATCCGGCAAGGCCCTTTTAAGAAATGGCGCTAAAGAAAATGATCTCATCTTCACCACTGGAACCTTGGGGGATTCCGGGGCCGGACTTGAACTATTGTTGGCTGGTACTAACGAAGAAGGAGATCAGGAAAAACTAATTCAACGCCATTTGGAACCAGTGCCCAGGGTTTCTTCTGGAAGATTTCTTTTAGAGAAGAGATTTACGAACTCCTGTATGGACCTAAGTGATGGGTTTTCATCAGATATTCACCGGCTTTGCGATGAATCCGGCATGGGGGCAGTGATTCATGAAAAAAAGCTGCCCTTGTCAGAGGAGCTGCTCCGTTTTGAAGCCGAATTCAAACACCCAGCCTCCCATTATGCGCTGAATGGGGGAGAGGATTATGAGCTTCTTTTTACCGTTCCTCCTGAAAATAAGGGCCAATTGCTTAGTGACTGGCCTGAGGATTTCCCAATACTGACGCAAATAGGGGAAATAACGGCAAAAGAAAAAGGTGTTTCTTTAATAAAAGAAAACGGGGAAAAGAGCATCCTTGCCCCAGGAGGATTTGACCATTTTAGCCACTGATCTACCTTATCAATCCAATGAGTAAATTCATCAACAACCTGAAAGACCACTTTAAGAAAATTATCCTGCTGGACGGATCTCCCCACCGGGCTTCCCTGTCTTTTGCCATAGGGATTTTTATCGCTTTCGCACCTCATCTGGGCTTTCATACCCTCTCGGCCATAGGGGTTGCATGGCTTTTGAAGCTGAATCTGCCCATCATGTTGATGGGGGCCTTTGTGAACAATCCCTGGACTTTGCTCCCCATTTACGGATTTTGCCTCTGTTTTGGGAACTATTTGCTTGGCAACGGTTTTAACTGTCTTCCACCCGAACTTTCCGGAGGAGAGCTGATTGAGTTCCTGAAAGATTCCCCACTTCCCTTTGTGGTGGGGACTCTTGTGGCCGGAACCGTAGTTGCCATCCTCAGCTACTTCGTTGTGAAGAGGATTCTTTTTTTGATGCATTTTCAAGATAAACAAGATACAATAAATAGCATCTGATCACATTGGGGAGGTTCTCACCTCAGTTTTGGACGAGTCCATAATAATTCGGTTTATCTTTTTAGGGGTCCTTCTGGCCCTTTCGGCTTTTTTTGCCGGCTGCGAGGCCGCCTTCTTCTCCCTGAACCAGATCAAGCTCGATCATTTGAAAGACAAAAAGGGACCCAAGGGAGAGTTGGTCGCACTCCTCCTTTCCAACCCGAGGCATCTCCTTACCGTTATCTATGTGGGGAATGAGCTGGTAAACGTTGCCACCGCCGCCTTTGTTACCTCCATTTCCATCCATCTCCTGGGAAGTACCGGCATTGGTGTCGCCATCGGGATAGGCACCTTTTTAATCCTGGTTTTTGGAGAGATCATCCCAAAAACCTTTGTTTTGAAACACGCCGAAGCCTACGCTCTCAATACCGCCCGTCCGCTCCAACTATTTTCCCTGCTCATTAAACCCGTTCATTGGTTCTTCTCCGGGATAGCCAACCTTACCGTGAAACTCATCTTTCCCAAGAAAAAGTCGAACAATGGAGATTTGACCGAAGAGGAATTTAAAACCATCGTGAAGGTGGGTGAAGGGGAAGGGGTGATTGAATCCGATGAGAAAGATCTCATCCACAATATCTTTGAATTTGGTGATACCACCGTCTCGGAGATCATGACTCCCAAAAATGATATTTTTTCTCTTCCTGTGGAGACCACCATCCCGGAAATTATCGCAAAGACAAAAAAATCGTTTTTTTCCAGGATCCCTATATACGATGAGAACAAGGACAACATTATAGGCGTCCTTTATATGAAGGATATTCTCAGACTCAATATTTCCAATAAAAAAGATTTGAGCCTGCGGCAGATGCTGCACCAGCCCTTCATTATCCCTGAATCCAAGAAAGTGAGCGATCTTCTAAGGGATTTTAAAATTCAGAAAGTTCACCTGGCCATTATTTATGACGAATATGGCGGATTAAAGGGAATTGTGACCCTGGAGGACGTTCTTGAAGAGATCGTGGGTGAGATAGCAGGCGAACGCCGAAAAGATGAAATCCCCGTTATCAAGAAGGCAGGGAACGAGTTCCAGGTTTTGGCCTCTGTTTCCATCCAGGATTTCAACAAAGAGTTCGATTGTTCCATACCGGATGAGGAGTTCCACAGCATCGGAGGATTTGTGTTCAGCCTCATCGGAAGGCTACCCTTACGCGGGGAATCAGTGGCCCATGAAAACTTTCAATTCATTGTGGAAAAAGTAAAAGGCCCCAGAATACTGAGGCTACAACTAAAAGTTAAGGAAGAGGAAAAGGAAGTGAATGTTGGGCAAGAGGAATAAGTATCAGATTAAACACTATTGAACGCCGAACATCGAACACCCAACATCGAACGTCGAAGAAGGTAGGTATCTTTGAAAAAAACATGGCCTCGCTGGTTCCATAGTCCCGTCAGGGCTGTGGAGCCAAAATGCGGCATTGTGGCTCCACAGGGCTGCGCCACTATGGAGCCAGCGGAAAAAACATCCCATAAACGAAAATTTTATTATAAAAATACTACCTTTTTCGATGTTCAGCGTTGGATGATGTTCGATGTTCAAAAGATCCTTAAGAATTTAAAATATCTTCGGCAATATTTTAGGTGTAAGAAACAAACCACCGTATAAATAATGGACCCTGGCATAGCTTGTTTGATCATTGTTACGTGTTTGGTTTTTGAAGCATTTTATTCCGGCTCGGAAATCGCCCTGATTTCGGTTAATAGGTTCAAGCTGAAACACAAGGCGGAATCGGGGTCCACCGGCGCACAATTAGCAGAAAACCTACTAACCCAACCGGAAAAGATTTTTTCCACTACTTCCGTTGGAACCAACCTTGCGGTAGTAACCGCTACGGCCATCTGCACCTCCCTCCTTATGGGCCTTTATGGCGAGAAAGGTGATCTATACTCCACTCTCATTATGGCGCCCATCATACTGCTCTTTGGGGAGATTATCCCCAAAGCCATTTTCCAGGAAGGAGCGGACACTCTCTCACCAATAGTCGCACGGCCTTTGAAGTGGTCCATGAACCTCTTTTACCCTGCGGTGGCCTTAATGGCATGGATTGCCAAATCGGTCTTGAAAGGTCTTTCCGTAGAGCAGTCCGGGAAAGAAGCCTTTGTTACCAGGGATGAGCTTCAACATTGGTTAAAAGCGGGAAGCAAGGAATCTCAGCTTGATGAAGAAGAGAGAAAGATGATCCACAATATTTTCCAGTTTGGCGAAATGCCGGTGGAAAAATGCATGGTTCCTTTGATCAATACGGTGGCTGTCCGGGAAAACACCACGGTGAGCCAAACCCTAAAAGTGCTGGAAGAGTCACAATACACCCATTCCAGAATACCCGTATTCCAAGACCGAATTTTTAACATCACGGGAGTGCTGAATACCTTCGACTTCCTTGATTGCAAAGAAACCGCTCAGTCCATCAAGTCGTTCATTCGTCCAGCCTACTTCATTCCCAAGACCAAGCGGATCGATGACCTTCTTAAGGAGCTTCAGCAGTTGGGAATGCATATGGCCATTGTGTTGGATGAGTATGGCGGGGCCATAGGTCTCGTTACCATTGAAGATCTGCTGGAAGAGATTGTAGGGGAGATTGAGGATGAATTCGATGAGGGGGAAAGCCTTTACGAAAAAATTTCGGAATACAGGTTTGTGGTGGACGCCTCCATGGAGGTAGACCTCATCAACGAAAAACTCTCCCTGGATCTTCCCACGGGCGATTACGAAACCTTGGCCGGATTGATCCTGGACAAGCTTACCCGCATTCCCATGGTGGGCGAAAAAATCGACCTTGATCATTACAGTTTTCGAATTAAGGATGGGACCCAAAAAAGAATCCTTTCCGTGGAAATCTTGATAAAACCCGCAAAAAAGGAAAAGAATAATTTGAATGGCTTGAAAGGGAAGGAGGATGAAAAATGAAGAATAGCCCAAAAAAGGAAGAGCGGCAATCAACTTTTAACGGCATTATTTGCAGAGCTTTTGGGGTGGTTTTTCTGGTCATGGCCTTGAACGTGCTTCACCCATGTAATACCTGGGCGTCTGAAACGTACCTTCATCCAGGGGAATACCTGGACATTGCCAACCTGACCGCCATGGGGTTTATTGTCAATAAAAATTTTGGCGTGTTTATCGACGTGAGCAAACCGGAAGAATGGAAACAAGGGCATGTGGCCGAGGCAACCCACATCCCTCTGGAAAAATTAAAAAATCGCATAAAGGAAATTGAAAAACAAAAAAATGAGGTCGTCATAGTGATCAGCAAATTTGGAGACCGCTCAAGCGAGGCATCCAAGATGTTGGCCAAAAATGGTTTCACCAAAGTTTATAATATTCTTGGTGGGATGGTGGATTGGAAAATAATGGGCTACCCCGTGGAAAAGTGAACACTTCCTGGTTTCAGAGCCTCGTTTTGACTGAAATTTCACCTGTATGTTACCATCCTACGCTTTTACAAGGCACTTCCAAAAACTCTCTTTACAGCCCCCTACCCCCCCCTTAACAAAGGGGGAATTAGTGGTAG
>JAJDAS010000025.1 GCA_029261755.1 Nitrospinia bacterium | reverse complement strand
ATCATAGTCCTCCTCCATGTGAATATTATCGGGGTTCCCTGGCCTGCCCTTCGCCCTACGGGCTCAGGCCAGGCCAGGGAACCCCAGGCGCTCGTGCTGCCTAAAGGCAACACGCAATATTGCACAATTATAGGCGGGACTACAAGCCTAAAAGTCAAAATATTATTTATTCAGGCCCAGAGGAGGCCTTTTCCCATGAACGGATAAAAATAAGTTCTTGCGTTTCTGCCCTTTCTTGTTTTAAAGTGGTTAAAAAAAACAGGAGCAGAAATGTCAAAAAAAGAAAAACCCATCGTATTCATCAGTTACAGCCACAAGGATGAAAAGTGGAAGGATCTTCTCATCCCCCACCTGAAAACCTACCAAAATCTCGGCCACCTGGACGTGTGGGACGATAGAAGGATTCAGCACGGACAAGATTGGCACGATGAAATAAAAGAGGCCATGGAAAAAGCCTCTTTCGCCATCTGCCTCATATCCGCCGATTTTTTTGCCTCCGAATTTATTTTCAATGAAGAAATTCCTTACCTGCTTGAAAAAAGAAAGAATGAAGGCATGCCCATTCTGCCTGTCCTTATAAGGCAATGCGGCTGGGACGCAATTCCCTGGCTCAAAAGAATACAGATGTTTCCAAGGGACAGCAAATGCGTTGCAAAAGATTATTTGGGAAATGAAGACGAAGTTTTTAATGATGTGGCTAAAAATATTCATAACCTCGCCACTGATCCCGCCTTCACCCTCCCCTCCCCCTCCATAACCTCGGAATACCCAGCAATTGAAGAATCTAAAATAGATCTCACCCGCCTCCCCCAAAGCGGCTCAGAACTCTTCGGGCGCTCCAAGGAATTGCAATTCCTCACCCAATCCTGGGATGAGGGAGATCTGAATATCACCACACTGGTGGCATACGGCGGGGTGGGAAAAACCACCCTGGTGAATCGGTGGCTGGAACAGATGGCATTGGAGAACTTCCGGGGTGCATCCAGGGTTTTCGGCTGGTCCTTTTACTCCCAGGGAACAGGGGAGAGGGTTACGTCGGCGGACCAGTTCATAAGCGCCTCCCTGAAATGGTTCGGGGACCGGGAGCCGGAAAAAGGCTCGGCATGGGACAAGGGGCTGAGGTTGGCGAAACTGGTCCGGGAACAAAGGACCCTCCTCATCCTGGACGGACTGGAACCTCTCCAGTCGGAACATGAAAAAGGAAAAATAAAAGACCCCGCCCTGTCCGTGCTGGTCCGCGAACTGGCAAAAAAGAACAGCGGACTCTGCGTCATCACCATCAGGGAAGAAGTCACGGAGATCAAGAAAGTTGAAGCGGTCAAAGAGAAAAGCCTGGAAGAGATATCCGCGCAGGCGGGCCGAGCCCTTCTCCGCGTATCGGGGGTGAGGGGAACAGACCAGGAACTGGAACATATATCGGAAAGGTTCGGGAACCACGCCCTCACCATACAGCTCCTGGCCTCCTGGCTTTATGGGATCAAGGGACATGAGGCGTCCCATGCCCTGGAAATCAACCTCCCCAAAAAAGGAAAAAGCCAAAAGGAGATCTTCGCGGCAGTGGCGGAGGCCTTGGACAAACAGTTGGCAAACACACCGGAAGGGGAATTGGCGCAACTCATGGGCCTCTTCGACAGGCCCGTGGAAGATACAGCCGTACAAACCTTCATCCAAAAACCGGCCATCCCCGGACTTACGGACCTTCTGAGCGAACTTCCCCCTGTGGAGATGGAAAAAACAAAGGCCAGGGCCAGACAAAAAAAACTCCTTTTGCCTGAAAGCGTGCACACCCCCCAAATCACCGACGCCCACCCCCTCATCCGGGAATATTACGGGGAGAGACTGGAACAAGAAAAGAAAGGAGCATGGGAAGAGGCCCATCTCCGGCTGTACGCCCATTACAAAGCAACGGCCAGGGAACTACCAGAAACCATGGAAGAGATGGCCCCCCTCTCTACCTTGCTATTACACACGGATGCCAGGCAGGCAAACACAAGGAGGCCTTTGTCGAAGTGTACTGGAAAAAGGTCAAAAGGAAAGAGGAATATTTCGACACAAAAAAACTTGGCGCTTACGGCGCCGGACTCACGGTCCTCTCCTCCTTTTTCACCTCCCCCTGGAACACGCCCGAACCGGGGCTCAGGGAAGGGGACAAGGCCTTTATCCTGAGCGAGGTCGGGTACAACCTCCGCGCCCTGGGCCGTCTTCGGGAGGCAGCGGAACCCATGGAGGCGGGTTTGAAAATGGATATGGAGCGGGAAGACTGGAAAAACGCGGCAGCACAGGCTTCGAACCTGAGCGAGCTTACCCTCACGACGGGAGAAACCGGGAAATCGCTAAAAACGGGCAGGCAGAGCGTGGAACTGGCGGACAGGAGCAAAGACGCTGGTAGTAGAGTGATAAACAGGACCACTCTTGCCAACGCCCTTCACCAGGCTGGGGAAAGGGAAGAGGCGGAAAAATGGTTCATAGAGGCGGAAGCAATTCAGAAGGAAGACCAGCCTGCATATCCGCTCCTTTATTCCCTCCAGGGATGCCAATACTACGACCTTCTCCTTTCTAAAGGGGAGGTTGGAGAGGCATTCAGGCGAGGGGAGAAAACCCTTGAATGGGTGACAAAAGTTAGTTGGCTTCTTGATATTGCCCTGGACAACCTCACCATTGGCCGAGCGCACCTGACCAAAGCGCTTGAGGAAAAAACCGGTAATTTCAGGGACGCGGAAAAAACCCTTGACCTGGCGGTGGAGGGGTTGCGGAAGGCGGGACATCAGGAATTTATTATTCGTGGCCTCCTGGCCCGCGCTGAACTATTCCGGGAAAAGGGGGAGTTTGAAGGGGCGGAAACGGATCTTTCGGAAGTGCTGGATATAGCGGAACAGGGGGGGATGCTGCTCCATCTCGCGGACTGCAAGCTGGGCTTTGTTAGGCTTTACCTGGCGAAAGCAGAGGGCGGAGAACGGAGGACAGAATACAGAGAAAAGGCAAAAGAGAACCTGGAGGAGGCGAGGAAGATTGTGGAGGAAACGGGATATCACCGTAGGGACGGGGAACTTGAGAGAGTCATTGAAACATTGAGAGATTGAGCCATTGAGTCATTGAGGGAAAGGTGGAAAAAGCAAAGCAAATGATGCTTTTTTAGCTTGCATAATTATGACCCATAGGACATAATGCAAACATGGATCATGACCATATGAAACCGTTGGGTTTTATCGGAACCGCCCGCAAGGATTTAAAGAAGTTCCCGCAAACCGTCAGAGATAACATAGGTTTTGACCTGTACGAAGTTCAGCGCGGCAAAACCCCGGCAACGGCAAAATCACTTAAAGGACTTCCCGGAGTTATGGAATTAGTGGAACGTTACAGGAAAGACACATACCGCGCAGTATACGTTACGAATATTGAAGATGTTATTTATGTGCTGCATTGCTTCAAAAAGAAATCAAAGCAAGGTATTAAAACCCCAAAAAGGGATATGGACTTAATCCGGCAACGGCTTCGAGTGGCGCAGGAACAAAGTAAAGGATGGAAAACCAATGACTGAGGAAATAATTGAAAGAGGTAGTGGCAACGTCTTCGCGGATCTTGGCGTGGACGCTCCGAACGAAATGCTTGCAAAGGCAAAATTAGCCTCTGCAATCCTGGATATTATCGAACATCGGAAACTTACACAGCATCAGGCCGCAAAAATCCTTGGCACGGATCAAGCTTATATCTCAAAATTAAAGCGTGGCAGCGAATTGCGGCGTTTCACTCTTGACCGTTTGGTCACCTGGCTTACAAAGCTGGATAGAAACGTAACTTTAATCGTAAAGCCCAAGCCCCGCACTCAGGAAACCGCAGAAATACAGGTTTCTGTTTAATTGAGTCATTAGGTCATTTAGTCATTTAGTCATTGAAAAATAAAGATTGAAAAGTCATTTTGCCTTCGGCGTCATTAGCTTCGCTGTCATTGAGAGTCATTGGAAAGGAAAAGACCTAGGGACAAGGGGACGACCGCTTCGCTGGGACGAGGGACGAAAAGGCAAAAGCAGAAAACAGATGACTGATGACAGAGGGCAGAAGACGGAAAAGACCGAGGGACGAGATTTGTCGCCTTGCGTTCTTCGCAAAACCTTCAAACACGTATTTTTTTACGCTTTTTAACCTTGTACCCTTGAACCTGAGCAATTCCGGTTTTTTCCTGCCCTTCCTGCCTTCCTAAGCGTTTAAAGTTTTTTTCTTTATGCTTTCCTCTGCGTCCCTGCGTCTCCGCGCGAAAAAAAGATTAAAGGTAGGTTTTGTTTAAACCGCCTAAAGGCAGGACTCCGAACTTTATTAATCCATGAACGATTGCAAATAATCTAACCATCCACATCAACCACAATATCCTTCGGCAGCACGGGTATCAGGTCTTCCTTTAGCAAATCCTCTGTCACATCGCTCAGGCGCATGGCCTGATTCCGCAGGATCTGTTCAAAGAGGTTTCTGGCAAACCGGCCGTTGCCGAATTCCCGACCGGCGTGTTTTGTCTCGCGGTCAAATACTTTACGCAATTTTTCATCGGCGCCGTTTCCAAGTTGGTAATCGTTTACCTTGCATAGATTGTTAAAAATCCTGATGAGATCGTCAGGTGTATAGTTCGGGAAATCCACGTAGGTGTTGAATCGAGACCGCAGGCCCGGATTCGACTTAATAAACGTCTCCATCTCCTCCACATATCCAGCTACAATTACCACCAACCGGTCCCTATAATCCTCCATGCGTTTCACCAGGGTATCGATGGCCTCCTGGCCGAAATCCTTGCCGTCTCCTTTGGACAAACTGTAGGCCTCGTCGATAAACAGAATACCGTCCAGGGCCTCTGCCACTACCTCCGAGGTCTTTGCTCCCGTATGGCCTATATATTGTCCCACCAGCCCGGATCGATCCGTCTCCACCAAGTGGCCCTTTTTTAGAAATCCCAAGGCTCGATAAATTTTAGCCACCAAGCGGGCCACCGTGGTTTTTCCCGTTCCCGGGTTTCCGGTAAAGACCATATGAAGAGAAAGGCTCATGGGCGATAAATTCATCTCCTTCCGCTTTTTCTGGATTTCCAAAAAACTGGCCAGCTTTTTTATCTCTTGTTTAACACCCTCCAACCCCACCAAAGCTTCCAATTCCGCCATGCAGGTATCTAAATCCACCGGCTCTTCATCCACTTGGACCGTGGAGTTCTCTTCCACTTTGGGCAGGTGGCTTTGGGTGGACATGGCGGCTTCATCCAATCCAAAAAGCCTGGCAATCTCTTTTTCCAGAGCCGGGGCCGATCCAGGCGACGAGGTGAACAGGTGGTCACGCAGGTTTCCGAGAAAAAAACGTTCGTCCGAGTTAACGGGGCCATCTATCAACACCATGCCCCACGCCAATCGATAAATGATCTTGGCAAAATGTAGATGGTGTTTGGCCGTGCGGATATCTTCCAGTTGATAAGACGGTTGCTTATCGATTTTTCCTTGCAGGAGGGATTCATACAGGTGGGACCATTGCATGGACTGGGCAATTTCGCGGATGAATTGGACCTCATCCGTTTTGATGTGTCCGTCAATGTGGGCGGAAAGAAAGAGGATCAGGCGAATTTCGTAATCTACATCGAACTCGGAGACCAGATTTTTGGATTGCAGATCTTGTTTAACCGATTGGATATCTTGAAGGCAGAACTGGGTAATAGCGAAGTGGTCAGGCATGGCGGGTTAGAGGTGCAGAGCATGGAAGAAAGTACATAAAAAATTGAACTATTATCATCGAACGTCCAACATCGAACATCGAAGAAGGTAGATTTTTTTTTAAGAATGCCCCCTTTCTTCTTCCATGTTCAGTATTCGGTGATTAATTTCCAATTCCTCACATGGACGGGGGAAGATTAATTCCCCGGTTAATCAATTTGGAGCTGCACCGCTTCGCGGAAAAGGCGCGCACCAGACGCTCTTGGATGTCATCCAGTATTTCCTTATCGCCGCAGGTAAAGACGTCCAGAGCCGCATACCCATGTTCCGGCCAGGTATGCACCGTGAGGTGGCTTTCGGCAATGACCACCACACCGCTCACTCCATGGGGATTAAAACGATGGAGAACCGTATCCACAACGGTGGCGCCAGCCTCCCTTGCCGAGGTGACGAGGGCCTCTTCAATGGAGTCTTTCCGATCCAAAAATTCCCGGTCGCACTCGTAAAGCTCCAATAAGAGATGTTGACCCAAGACATTGGAAGGTGGATTTTGTGTAATGGTTTCCGGTAAAGGTTCAATGAGTTCAGGCATAGCGAGTTGCAGGTTACGAATTACGGATTATCAATTTATGGCTGGCTCCTTGGTGGAGAATCCTGACTTGCGGACTATTTGGATTTAAAAATTTTTTGTATCTTGGATTCCAGCATTTCCGAGGTAAAAGGCTTCGGTAAAAAATCACTAACCCCCATTTTAACCGCTTGTACCACATGGGTCATTGTTTTTTCGGCAGTCACCATAAGAAAATGCAGGTCTTTATATTCCTCGTGACTTCGGATCTCCCTTAAAAGGTCGATCCCTTGCATTCCGGGCATGTTCCAGTCGGAAATAATAAGGTCAAAATTGCCATCGTCTTCCTCCAGAATGGCCAGGGCCTTTTTCCCATTGAAAGCCTCTTTTATCTTGGTAAGCCCCAATTTTTTCAGGGCGCTAATGATAATTATTCTCATTGTATCCGAATCATCCACAACTAAAACCCTTATGTTCGGATCCAGCTTAAATTCCACCATAAAAACCTTTAAAGCAATAAAATTGTTAGCCTAAAATATTTTACCATGTATCCGTTAGGACATTTATGCCGTACCAACTTTGGATTTCAGTGCCGCAAGTTTGTCCTGCACATCAATGGAAGCGGTGGTGGTACCTAACTCCTTAAATTCTTTTTCCAGGCTGTCGCCACCCTCAAAAGAGTCGGCCAGTTCCTTGGCCGCTTCGGCTTCATGCCCGGAGCGTTCCGCTTTGGCCTTCAATCGAGCCATCAGGTCATCTGCGCTGGAATCCTTGCTGATCCTGGCCTTGGCTTCGTAAATCTGCTTTTTCACTTCGGCCGCTTTGCTCTGGGCTATGACAAAATCTTTATTGCGCTTGAACTCGGCCAACTCATCGTCCAGTTTAAAAATATCCTTCTTCAGCTCATCCACAGCGTTTCGCTGGGTCTGCCAGTTCTTCTCAAGATCGTTGGCCTTCTGTTCGTGTTCCGTTGCCCTTTGCAAGGCCTTCACAGCCAGGTCTTCTTTACCGGCCTTCAGAGCGGCCTCTGCCTTTTGCTCCCAGGTAAACTTATCCGCCTTATCCTTTTGCATCAGCGCCTTGGTCTGCCGCTCGGTGGCGATACATTGCTGAATGGCCTTTTTCGCGTCTTTAATCTGCTCGTCTTTGTCGCGAATGGCCTGATCCAACATCAACTCAGGTTTTTCCATACCTTCGACCACCTTATGGCCGAAAGCTTGCCCAACTTTTAGTAATCGGGAAAAAATACTCATGGCTTCTCCTTTATAAAGAATTTAACTGTTTCCGATTATTTCATTGCGGCGGAAAGAAGCTTTTCTGCCTTATCAACTGCCAGTTCAAGCGCGTCAAACACTTTCAACAGTTCATTATCACTCAGATCGTTTGTTTCCCTGCTTTCCACCAGGACCAGATGTGGATCTTCCGGATTGGTGTTGTTGATTCCAAAACTCACCGGCAGAATCTGGGTATTCAGGTCCAATAGCTGAAAGTAAAAGTCCTTGTCTCCCAGGGCGGATATGTTTCCAAGGTCCACCTCGAAATATAGGCTTTCGTCCGCCACGTTGATAAAAACTGGAAGCTCCTCGCCACGGGCCACTCGCAAGATGCCGTCCCCAATCTCCTCAACCTCAAAATCATTGAGGTTCAAAAAACGGACCAGGTTTTCCTCTTTCTTAATGTGAATGGTTACATCCTTCATCAATCATCCTCCTTTTTAAAATAGGTCTTTCTTTATAAGAGCCAAAGTCCCAACCACAGGGGTGAAACGTAGAAGGGATCATAATAACTATAATAGTAATCGGGCGGATACTCTTCCATCACTACCCTTTCCACATATTCCTCTCCATCATTCTCATAACCATTACCATTTCCATGGTCGATGGGCGGAGCCAGCAACGCCTCCTTCTTTTTCAACTCTACAAGAAGTTCCGCCCCTTGCTTGATGATATCTTGAATAACTTCTTCCGCCGGCACTTCGCCTTCGTCATCTTCATAGCCCAGATCTTCCCAATGGACCGCCGTCTCGCAAATCTCCAGAATTTCATCCCAAACCGTTCCCAGAAGCAGATCAAACTGCCAACCCGTTTGGTCCTTGCCAAAACGGTCCTCATTGATAAAGCTCATGAAGACGATTTCCACTGGATCCAGCTTTTTGAACTCCGCCACGGCCACACGAAGGTCTTCCCATCGCTCCTCATTGAGAAAGGCTCGCCACTCCTGCTTGTCTTCAAAATCGAAATAAGAGGAAAAGGCAAATTCTCCTTCTTCGAGATCCACCGCGCAAAAAACATCAAATACATTCAGGAACTCCGTGTAACGTGCCATGAATTTGGATAGAGACTCACGCCCTTTTTCGGTGGGGACATATTTTTCCTTGTCCAGGATTTCAATATACTCCTTCACCAGGAGCCATTCGAGAATTGGCTCCAAGTCAGCGTCTTCATCTCTCAACAACAGTTCAAAGGAACTGGGTTTGTTGATCATATATTCCAAGACATAGATTCCTGCGAATTGCTTTTTCTGTTCTTCGGTCAGGCTGTATTTTCGGCTCATAGCTTTCTGTTTAGAAAAAAATTACCACGGAAGGTTCACGGGACAACACGGAAAAGCGCACGGGAAAAAATTGGGTCTTTTAAAAAGCAGCGTTTAGCAACATTGCCAGGCCGATGGCGGCGGAACCCTCCACCATAGCAGCGCCCCAGTTATGGTCGCGGCTCACTTCTTCATCCAACAGGCTGCCGGGAAGAATGACTTTATCAACCAAATAACGGCAGGTGAGAAGCAGGAAGGCGCTAATAAAAAACCACACAACTAAGCCAATCAATGAGTCGAATTTAATGATATAGCCCGAAAGCACCATGCCGACTGCGGTGAGAGTCATGCCAAAGCCGACTCCAGCCGCCACATTGTCTTTTTCTATCTCACCATGCAGATCAAAGCGGCTGGTGATTTGATACATCCTGGAAAAGGCGATAAAGGCCAATTGGCCGATTACGAAATAGACCAAGGTAGCCACCAGTGACACTATGAAGCCCGCATCTTCACCGTCCGTCAGTACGGCCCTGATCATCAAAGCCGAGCCAATATACGCGCCGCATTGCACTGCCCCGGTGCCTACATTTTTATCCTCCACCAACTCCTTCATATTGTTGAACTGGTAGAGCAGGAGTTTATCGTTGATGATTCTGGCCACCTGCAAGAGGCCGATGCCGATGAGTCCCCATAGAGCGGTATTGCCCAGATCCTTTAGCAAATCTTTTTGGACATTGCCGGAAGGGGTCAAGGTGGAGTCACTGGACAGGACGCCGTAAAGGATAATACCAAGTGCGAAGATATACCCTGCAAAGGAAAGGGCAATGGCCTTATTATCAACAGTGGTTAACTGTTCATTCAAATCGTAGGGAGAGCATTTATCATTGACCAACTTGCCCACATAAAAAACCAGCACTGCAAGCAATAGATAAACGGCTGCATGAGGGTCCATCAGCTCCCAAGCCGTTTCGGTATCGAACCACATCTTGATTTGATTTACCATAAACCCTGACTCCTAAAAAGGACTGTTTGCCCTGCTACTTCCGTAAGTTCTTAAAAAAGTTTAGGTAGACCACCACTTTTCCCCTCCTTGCGAAGGAGGGGATACAGGGGAGGTCTTTTGAAATAGAAGTCTACCTCAGTTTTTTTAGAACTTACTCTATTTCCCTCCCCAGGAACCTCCGCTACGTCGCGAACCTGAACTGCGTACCGAAGCTTTCCGGGTGGTAGATCGACCAAAGCCCCCCTTCCGCACAGTCTTGGAAGGGTTTCTTTTTTGAAAACTTTTCTGGGACGCGGTGGGATTTCTCAGAGGCGCTTTTACGCTGGAAGCGCTTTTACCAGCATTGGGGGACTTGGCCCTGGATTTGATGGCGTTGTTCTTTCCCGACGTCATGTTGGAGGAGTAGTTAGACGACGCTACCCGCGTTCGATAGGAAGAGACTCCCACAACGCCGTATGGCCGGTAATATCCGGGATACGCTCCCCATCCCCAGGGAGACATATAGTAGCGATGGGGGCTAAAGAGATAAGACAGCAGCAACATATCCGTAAAGGAGTAGCGCGAGTGGTAACTGTGGCCATGCCCGTAAATTTGCTCATTGCCTCGGACCTCCACCTCTGCTTCCTTATCGTTTACAGACTCCACATCGATGGTGGCAATTTCCTGTTCTTCTCCTTTACTAGGCTCCGTGGTCAGGGAAAACCCTCTTGACTTGCCCTCGCCGTACTCCTCAACCTTGATGTAGTCAGCCTTTCCGTCTTCATTCAGGTCGAGATTGTTGACCCCTTCACCGGGATCATTCAGGAGCTTTTCAAGCTGTTCCGCGTTTTTCGCTTTTTGCACCAACGCGCCCACTGCTTGCAAGTCCAGACCTTCCGACGCTTGGGCTTGGGACGTTATGTTGACGTTATAATTTCCTTCCTTCTCGCCGCCAAAAAAGATGGCCCAAAGGACGATTCCAATGAATATCCATAGAAAGACTTTAAAATATTTTTCGTTCACGGAGAATCTCCAGGTAGGTTATTCCAAGGTGGGATTGACTGCCATTATAAGTTTCCATCCGATGGCAAGTCAAATGGTGATTTTTTAGCAGATACCTGCATCAGAAGCAAGGATGCAAATGTAATCGTTCACGGTTCCAAGTTCAAGGTACCATGTTTTAGAAAAAGCTGCACCCACGCTTACCCTCAATAATTTAGTAGGCATCATCAGTAAGTAGCCGGTCCGTTGCCCGGCACACAACAAGAACGTGATGGAGAGTGATGGTGACTGGCCTAACCAAAAATAATAGGAGAAAAATATGTATGCATATCATATTGAAACATCAGTAAGTAAAGATGGTTCTCTTAATTTGAAGAAATTACTGTTTAAGCCGGGCAAACAGATTGAAGTTATTATGTTAGAGCGTGAAAGCAAACCTAAAAATAATGATTACTTTGCGTGGTAAAGCTATAAAATATGACAACCCTGCCGAACCAGTGGCACAACTAGATTGGGAAGCAACTCAATGATTCTCTTGGTTATACATAATGTGGGTTTGGTGGGTTCACGCTGATAGTCGTCTTTCTCAGAAACAAAATAAAATCATTCAAGAACATAACGAATACTCCCACGTACAAACGCCCTAAACCTATCCCGCCTATCAGGATAGAACTGCCCCTCACGGAGTAGCCCTTCAACCATTCCCACCTATCCTCCAATCCATCTTGTATATCTCGTCATTTTTTCTTAAGATACGTCATCGTACTTACGAATAAGAGTATTAAGCTCGCTTATTTCTCAATTTCCTCCCATTTTCTCAAGCTCCTAAAATGTTACATAAAAATTTATTCCTGCTAATCCTGCTTTTTTTCGTTGCTTGCGGCAATGGGAATCAAGGCGAAGTTTATAAAAAGTCGGCTTTCATCATGGGAACCATCGTCAATGTAACGGTGGTGGATCAGAACGAACGGGACGCCTCTTTGAAAATCGAGGCAGTTTTTCAGGAAATGCACCGGATTGAAAAGTTGATGGGAAGAGACAGCCCATCCAGTGATATTGCCAAAATCAACAACGCCGCAGAAAAAAAAGCCGTCACGGTGGGCAAGGAAACCTTCCGCCTGATCCAGGACTCCCTTCCCATTAGCCAATGGACGGAAGGGAAGTTCGACATCACCGTCGGCCCTTTGACGTCCCTCTGGGATATGAAAAATAACGTGAAGCGGATGCTCATCCCCTCCCAGGAAGAGATTGGTGACGCAAATTTGCTTACCGGACTGGAAGCCCTGGAGTTGAATGAGGCCAACCATTCCGTCCTTTTTAAAAGAAATGGGATGGCCCTGGACCTGGGAGGAATAGCAAAGGGATATGCCGTGGACAGAGGGGTTGAAATCTTACAACAAGCGGGGGTCACGGGGGGGATAGTGGATGCAGGTGGAGACCTCAGGCTCTTCGGCGTCAAACCGGACGGAGGTACCTGGAGGACCGGCATTCAGCATCCCAGGAAACTCAACGGAATCATTGCTATCCTGGAATTGACAGAAAAAGCGGTGACCACGTCAGGAGATTATGAACGTTACTTCATCAAGGACGGAAAGCGGTACCACCACATCCTCGACCCCGCCACCGGCTATCCCACCGAGACCTGCCAAAGCGTCACCATCGTCACTCACAAGGCCGAACAAGCCGATGCAGTGGCCACGGGGATCTTCGTTCTCGGACCGAAAAGAGGGATGGGACTGATCAATCTCAAAGAGGAGTTTGACGCAATCATCGTAACCGAAAGAGGAGAGGTTTTGGTTAGTGAAGGATTGAAGGGCAAGGTGGATGTATTGGGTGAATAGAACATCCCCAAGGAAAAGCCGGGAACGCGGGCGTCTCGCCCGCTCCCTGCAGCCGAGACGGCTGCATTCCCAGCTATTTAAAACGGAATCCAGGATTTCTTTTTGGTGTAATGAAGGTAGCCCACATTGGCTCCCATGCGCAATCCGGCCCCTGTACGGATGGGCGCGAGAATGACATCCCCGCTTTGCTGATAGTTGACGCCGAATCCTGCAATGACGTAAAGGCTCCCGTCCACACCCGGGAAGCGCTGAAAAATTTGTTCCTTGCTTTCCAAATGGTAAACCAGGGTAAAGACCTTGGAGACATTGCCGCCTAAGTCAAATCCCACGGAAGGGCCCTGCCAAAAGACCTTGCGCCGTTTGCCTTTCTTCGTATGTATATATCCTTTCCCATAGCGCAACCCGATTCCAACCGCCCCACTGGCTTCTTCTCCGATGATATAAGCGTTGGGTCTCCCATGTTTTTTGAAAACTCTTCGGATGACTTTTCCCAGTCCTTCCGAGGTAGATTCAAAGAAATCCCCAGCGGCCTTAACCACTTCGTTCTCTTCAAAAGTTGCTTCTCCAGAATGCGCTGTGGATGCAACGAAAACCAGCAGCAGACAAATAAGCGGCGTATATTTGCAAAATATTTTCATTATTTTCTCCTCAGTTTGTTTTTTCCGGGTTTCCGGATTTTCCCTAGCCACCATAAGCAAGGGAGCCTAAGCGGTTGCAGCATTACCGTTTTTTTCATTTCCAGTAATTGCAGCAATTATATACGAGGCATTTCACCTCAAGCAATATTGTGCTTTTCTTTCCCGCCGGAGCCTCCGATGACCTTACAAGAGAAGGGGGGTAACCCTTGACATTTGATGTTTTAAGGCTTAATTTTACTAGTAGGAGTTCAAAAACACCCCCAAAACGGTGTTATAAATGAATGTTCATGGTGAGCTTTTTTTGCAGTTGCGGAGCTGTCGCCGGAATACGCTTATTTCTTTTGAAATCATTTTTTTGGGCATCAATAGATGAGACACAAAATAGAGCGGCGAAAACGGAGTAAGATCGACTTTTGGATCAAAACCCTAAGATGGGTTGGACTCTCTGGCTGGTTTATCATTTTTATTACTCTCTTTATGGTGGGAGCCGCAAAACCGCGAGACGAAAATTTTTTTGACGGCTATTTAAAGGCCCAGGTGGTTTTTTCCACCTGGGACCAGCAAACATTAGAGTATTGTTTCTATATGATGGTTGCGGGGTTCTGCCTGGGCTCTGCTGGATTGTATATTAACATCATACGACATCGCCGTAAAACGGACGAGTATCGAATCTCCTTGATTCTCCTGGCTTTAATATCCTTTTTAGGCATAATCAAATATCTTTTCTTTTTATAGTTCACTAGGCCCCGGCCGGAACACGGCCCTATCACTCCATCATTCCACCCACTATTCCTACCTGCAATTATCGTGTAAAATGGTGTAAAATCATGGGTTGTGAAGGTTAATTCTCCTGAATATTGCAAGATCTGAATTATAAAACTCATTACCACTTTACGGAGCACCATCTATGGCCTACATCGACACCCTCTATAAAACAAATTTCCTCGAATATGCCTCTTACGTCATCAAGGACAGGGCAATTCCCCACATTGACGACGGATTAAAACCTGTCCAGCGCCGCATTCTGCACTCCCTTTTTGAAATGGACGACGGAAAGTTCCACAAGGTGGCCAATGTGGTGGGACACAGCATGAAATATCATCCCCACGGCGATGCCTCCATCTATTCCGCCCTGGTGGTCATTGCCAACAAAGAAATGTTCATCGACAAACAGGGGAACTTCGGAAACATCTACACAGGTGACCCGCCTTCTGCAGCAAGATACATCGAGTGCCGCGCCACGCCCATGGCCAAGGAGGTGCTTTATAATCCGGAACTGACCCAGTACGAAGATTCTTACGATGGCAGGAACCGCGAGCCGGTCACCTTCCCGGCCAAGATTCCCATCCTCCTGGCCAGCGGAACGGAGGGAATCGCCGTGGGTATGGCCACCAAGATCCTTCCCCACAACCTCATCGAACTTCTGGAGGCACAAATAGCCTGCCTGGAAGGAAAGGATTTTCTACTCTATCCCGATTTCCCCACTGCCGGAATGGTGGACGTTTCCGAATATGATGAAGGAAACGGGAAGGTGCTGGTGCGCGCCCGACTGGATACCAAGGATCCCAAGAGGATCATCATTCGGGAAATCCCTTACGGCTCTACTACGGAAAGCCTCATTTCCTCCATGGAAGCGGCGGCCAAAAAGAGCAAGATCAAGATCTCCGGCATCAATGACTTCACCACGGATCAGGTGGAAATAGAGATCAAACTGGCCAGGGGTGTGCATTCCCAGGAGACCGTGGACGCCCTCTATGCCTTCACGGATTGCGAATTGACCCTCCATACCAACCTGATGGTGATCATGGACCAAAAACCCAGGGTCATGACGGTGAACTCCGTGGTTCAGCACAATACGGATCAACTGGTGAAGATTCTGGAGAAGGAGTTGCTGCTGGAAAAAGGGCACCTCATCGACAGGTACCATGCGCTGGCCCTGGAGCGGATCTTCATCGAGAACCGCGTTTACAAAGCCATCGAAAAAATGGACACGCAGAAGAAGGTAATCAAGGCCGTTATGGACGGCATGGCCCCTTTCCTGGCAAAGATCAAAAGGAAGGTTGAGGAGGAAGACGTGGAAACCCTGCTCAAGATTCCCATCCGTAAGATATCGCTATACGACATCAACAAGGCCAAAAAAGAGATGAAGGCCATCCGTGAAAGGCTGGATGAAATCAAGGCGTTTCTAGCCAACCTTACCGGTTATGCCATCGACTTCCTGAAAAGACTCATGGAAAAATACCGTCCACATTTTCCGCGCAGGACGCAAATACTGTCCTTTGAAAAAGTGAACGTGCGGGAAGCGGCAAAAAGGGACCTCAAGCTCCGTTACGACAAGGAAAGGGGCTACCTTGGAACCAAGGTGAACGGTAATGTGGTTCTCGACGTTTCACCCTACGACCGGGTCCTGGTCATTCGGAAAAACGGAGACTACTCGGTGGTGGACGTGCAGGAGAAACTTTTCGTTGACAAGGGAATGCGCTTCTGCGGGTTCATCGAAAAAGAAAGGATTTACAGCGCTCTCTACAAAGACCAAAAAACGGGATTCCCCTTTGTAAAACGCTGCAACATCGAGAAATACATCATCAACAAAGGTTATTCCCTCATACCGGAAGACTCCACGCTTTTGGACTTCACCACGGAGTCGGATCGCCAAATAAATCTGAACTACAAACCCAAGCCCCGTGTGCGCGTCCTCGAGGAAAAATTCCCCATTGCCGATTTCCCCATTCGCGGCACCAAGGCAGGAGGCATCCGACTGGCGAAAAGGGAAACGAAGAGCGGGAAGTTTGGGAAGAAAGACTCTTGATGGCGCAGGAGAAAACCTTTTTTAACATCGAACATCGAACGTCCAACATCGAACATCGAAGAAGGTAGAAATCTTTGGAAAAAGCATTCCCACGTACAACTGTTTTATTTAAAAATCCTACCTTTTTCGATGTTCGGCGTTCGATGTTGGATGTTCGATGTTCAAAGCTCCTTAAAAACTCCAATACCTTAGTCTAGAAGCCACGCCTGCACCTAACCATCACCGCTGCATAACGCACCGCCACACCCATGCTGGATGGATCGGCCAGGCCCTTGCCCGCGATGTCGAAGGCCACTCCGTGGTCAACAGAGGTGCGGATGATGGGGAGTCCCAGGGTGACGTTCACGCCTCCGCCGAATCCTTCCATCTTCACCGGGATCAAACCCTGGTCGTGGTACATCACCACCACTGCGTCGTAATCGCCTCGCTTTGCCTTGGCAAACAGGCTGTCGGCGGGATAGGGACCGGTTACCCGGATTCCCTCCTTCGCGCATTCTTCCACTGCGGGGATGATGGTTTCCAACTCTTCCCTTCCCAGCACCCCTCCGTCACCAGCGTGGGGATTCAGGGCCGCCACAGCAATGGAAGGCCGTTTCCCCTCGTACAAATGTAGGGAGCGGTCTGTGAGTCGGATGGTGCGCGCCACCCGTTCCTTGGTAATCTCCTTCGCCACATCTTTTAGCGGCAAGTGAGTGGTGACGAGGACCACCCGCACTTTTCCTCCCACCATCATCATGGCAAAGTCCTCCGTTTTGGTGGTTTCCGCCAGCAATTCCGTATGGCCGGGGTATGGAAATCCGGCGAGATGTATGGCCTCTTTGCAAATGGGCGCCGTGGTGATGGCATCCACTTCCCCCTTCATGGCCAGCTCCACCGCTTTCAGCACATATTCCACAGAGGCTTTGCCGGTGGCCTCTCTCACTCGGCCTGTGGCAAGGCAGCCTTCCGGGAGGTTGTGAAGATCCAGGACGTTTAATGCATTGGGAGCAAGCTGGTTTGTATGAAATTTTTCGAGAAAATGGAAAGGCAGGGAAATATCGAACTGCTTGGCTGTCGCTTTCAGCGTTTTGCCGTCTGCAACCGCGACAATTCGGCAAAGGGGGGTAGGGTTTTTGATTTCCGATGCTGCGAATTTCAGAAGAACCTCGGGTCCGATCCCCGCTGGATCTCCCATGGTGATTGCGATGATAGGTGGTATTTCAGGCATTTTTTTACCACTAGAGAAACCAAAAAAGAAAAAGCTTTCTTAACCACGAATTTCACTAATTACACGAATTTTAAAAAGCTTTTTCCCGAAGAGCTTTCCGGTAAGTCTCCAAATATTCTTTCGCTGGAGGGCCCCAGGAAAAATCCTCTTCCATGAGCCGCTTCACCAGCTTTCTCCATGGCCTTCTTCGCCTATACTCCGCAAGGGCCAAGTCCAGGGCATTCATCATATCTTCGGATGAAAATCCTTTGAAGCGGAATCCTCTCCCTTTGTCCAGTTTGGAATCAAAACCAGAAACAGTATCGTTCAATCCCCCCACGGCCCGAACCAAAGGAACCGTCCCATAGCGCATGGCGATCAATTGGCTGATCCCGCATGGTTCAAATTTTGATGGCATAAGAAAAAGATCGGCCCCTGCGTATATTTGATGGGCCAGGTCTTCCGTGAATCCCAGGTGAACACCCACCTTGCCTGGATATTTTTGAGAGAGTGCTTGAAAAAAATCCTCATATTTTCGCTCTCCCGATCCCAAGAGAACGAAGGCGATGTCCCGACTCATCATAGAGTCCATGGCCTCCATCAGCAATTCCACCCCTTTTTGGGCCGCCAGTCTGGTGACCATGGCTAGAACAGGGGTGGTTCCCGAGACCTTGATTCCAAAATGGTCGAGGAGTTGTAGCCGACACTTGGCCTTCCCATCAGGATCTTTTGCGGAAAATCCGGCAGCGATCTTGCCGTCTGTTTCCGGGTTCCATTTCTCGTAGTTGATTCCGTTGGCAATGCCCTCCAGTGAGTCGGTCCTGCCAAGCAAAACCCCGTCCATGCCACACCCTTTCTCTTTTCTAAGGATTTCATCTCTATAGGTCCTGCTCACCGTGGTAACAAAGTCGGAATAAACCAGTCCAGCTTTGAGGAAGCTGAGCTGGCCGAAAAACTCCAAGCCTTCCG
This sequence comes from Nitrospinia bacterium, assembly GCA_029261755.1. Taxonomy (GTDB): domain Bacteria; phylum Nitrospinota; class Nitrospinia; order JACRGO01; family JACRGO01; genus JACRGO01. Next base: position 5,749 of record JAJDAS010000025.1, on the reverse strand, counting down.
GGCAAAAGAGATGGTCGCCGAGGCCGGTGATGGGATAGAGAGATGAATCGAAACTCCCCTGGTAGGCCAAGTTGTGAATGGTAAAGACACTGGCGGTTTTTTGGAAAGCGGGATGCGATTCATAAACCGTTTTGAGGTAGGCCGGAATGAGGCCGGTCTGCCAGTCATGGCAATGGATGACATCAAGTTGCAAATCAAGAGCTACAGTAGCTTCCAAGGCAGCTTTGGAAAAAAAGATGAACCTTTCCGCGTTGTCGGGAAAATCGCCATTGGTGTCCCCGTAAAGCGAGTCTCTGTTGAAATAAGAGGGCTGGTCGATGAAATAGACGGGAAAAGCATGGTCTTCGCTTTTCAAGATGGCGGCCTGAACCTGGTGATCTGTGAGGGTGACGTTAACTCGTTTCCCCGTATCTGTAGCGGAAGTTCTTTTCCGGGTTTCCTTGTAAAAAGGGGCAATGGCTATTGGGTTGCAGCCTTCTCTTTGAAGAGCGGGGGGGAGGGAACCAACCACATCGGCCAGCCCGCCCGTTTTGGAAAAAGGAAATATTTCCGAGGATACAAATAGAATATTCATGGTTGATGTCCAAGCCACAAAGGAAATGATTTGGCAGCTGTTCAGGGCTTATTGTACGTTCACGGGAGGCATCCGGCAAGAGAAATCGGCTGTTTTTGCGGCGGGTATGCCGTGGAAGGGAAAACAAGAAAAACATCACCCCGTTGGTGGGGTGTCATCGGAAGGTTCTTAAGGATGAAAAGTCCCTTCGCTAGTGAGCCCGATTTTTTGCAGGTAGTCGTTGTACTCTTGCGCGTTTTGTTTCACGGCTTCGTGAATGGGACCATGGATGCAGTTTTCCGCCCCCACATGGGTTCCGGGGATTTTGTGTTTTGCGATAATATCCCTCAATTCATGGCTGTTATCGATATACGGGCAAGGGGAAAAGAGATTGTGGTTGAAAGGCTGCCTCGATCTCGCCTCTTTCAGCCAGTCGGCATTGAGACATTCGGTGAGTGATTTTTTGTGAATATTGTCTTTTGCGAAGTGAATGAAGGCGCATGGCTCGATATCCCCGTCTGCCGTCATATGGATATATTTTCGTCCCCATCCAACACAACCGTTGGTGTAGGGTCCGTCCATCCAAAAATCGTACATCACCAAAGGCAATTTTTGTTTTCTGATGCCTTCGATTCTTCTGAACCTCTCCACTCGTTGTTCCGGTGTGGGGGCAAGGGAAGGATCGGGATTGTCTCCCAATGGTATGTAATGGAAAAACCAACCGATCTTCGCACCTCTTTCAATCATTTCTTCAATAAAGTTACCTCTTACCAAGGCATCATGGTTTTCTCTTGTATGGGTGGCAGAGAAACCAAAAAAGATTCCATATTTCTTGAACAATTCCATGGCTTTCTTGGTTTTCTCATAAACCCCTTCCCCCCGTCTTGCATCGGTGGTTTTTTGATCACCGTCGATACTGACACAAGGGAAAAAGTTCCCTAATTCCGCGATTTTCTGAACCATTTTCTCCCCATTTTTTCCTCCGAATACCTGTCCATTGGTATAAGGCATGAAGATGGTGTTGGGGTGCTCTTCCACGATATCCCATAGAGGAGGCCAGGAGGTGGGTTCTCCTCCCGTCAAGACTATGAAATGGATGCCCATTTCGTTTCTAGCTTCGCTGAGGATTTCCCTCATCTTATCCCCGGACAGGCCCTTGTTCACTTCGTATTCGGAGGCCCAGCATCCCTTGCAACGTAAATTGCAGGCCATGGTGGGGCTAAGCAATAAAAACTGGGGAGGGTCTTCGCCGTGTTTCTGTTTGTAGGCTTCCGCCTTTTCCACGCGGATAAAGGTTTGATTATAAAAGAAATTTTCAAGCAGCTTCATCCTTGTTTTATCATTCACCTGAGGCAATATTCTCTTGATGCCCTCGGAAAAAGAGTCGCACGTCATCAGCCTCTGTTTCAGAAAGGCTTCCGTCCATTTCTCTTTTTTGGCCATCTCCAAGATATATTTGTGAAAAGTCTTCCTTACCCTCATGAGGAAATAGTTCCGAACCCTTTCGCTCCTGTTCAGGTATGGCAATAAAGCCTTGATCCCCATTTTTTTCAGATTATAAGTAAATGATTTGCTCGCGCCCACTGGCGCTGGAGTTGGGGTTGGTGCTGGGGCAGGCTTGTTTTCCATTTCTAATACGTTGTCCATTTGTAGTACGTTTTCCGAGTTGTCCATAGGCCTTGAGTTCCTTCTAAAAATCCTAATTCTCTTAAGATGTGGAATTATTTTAAAATGCTACCCGGCAAATAAGCTATCGGCAAAAAGGTGCAATTATACTATCAATGGGGGTCAATTTCCAACAAAATAAAGTTGGTGTATACTGAAATGCAAGATATCTTGAATCAGTCCAGAGGTTCAAAGTTCAAGGTTCAGGGTTGAAAGGGCGTGACACACGGCAATATTGCAAGGAGTTTTTTTGGGCTTCCCACATTGAATCTGCCGGTTTGCGGAAGCTAGCTCCATTGTCCCGAGGCTGTGGATACGGATAGCAGCCAGATGCTACCCTCGGGCTGTGGAGCCATAATGCCAAAACCATTGGTATGGATACAGGTTTTCATATAACCGTGAACCCGGAACCGTGAACGGCTACATACCTTCTACATTTAGAACGGAGTAAAAAACACACCTATGAACCAGGGAATCTTCGAGAGTTTTGACGGAACAGGCATATTTTACACGGAAAATCTGAACAATTCTCATGGGAATTTGCCTAAAATCCCCATCACCTTTATCCATGGTCAGAGCGGCGGCAACCACACCATGCTGAAACATCAGATGAACTGTGTGGAAAAAGATTACCCCGTTCTGGCTTTTGATTTGAGAGGAGGAGGAAGGTCCGACCTAAAGCCAAACCAGGAAGATTATTCCCTGGAAAATCTGGCAAAAGACGCCCTTGGGCTCTTGGAGCATAGAAAAGTCCAAAAGACAAATATCGTCAGCTATAGCCTTGGGACAACCATTGCCCTGAAACTGTTTGAATTATGCCCCGAAAAAATCAATTCTCTCGTTTTGTTGCACCCAACTTACAATCCATTGAAAACCACAGGCAAATTGAACCAATTCATCGTAAACAGCGGACTAAATACGGTTTTTGAAAACACAGTCGCTTACACCTTTGCCCTGATTAACCGGTTAAAGGGGGTGAACCAAATGAGCTACATGGATTATACCAAGTTGGAAATCAAAACAGGGATAGGATCTTATGTAAACACCGACTATATCAAGAGCAGAACACCTAAAGAGCTTTTAACCAGGGTAAAGTTTGCCTTTGCCAGGCTTCAGTGGGATGTGGAAGAGGTGCTGAAAAAGGTGGATGTCCCCGTGCTATGCATCTCCGGCGGCGCGGATAGCTGGACTCTCCCCTCCGCGGCAGAGGAGATTGCCTCCAGGGTCCAAAACGGCAGATGCAAAATTTTCCCGGGAAATAAGCATTCGGCCATTTATGATCATGAGCCGAAGGAAATTAATGAGGTTATCTTGGAATTTCTGAAAGAATTTGGGTAGGAAAGACATGGAACCACTAATTATACGAATTGCACGAATTAAAATTAAAAAAATTAGTGTAATTTGTGAAATTCGTGGTTCAAAAGTTTTTTGTTTTTTTTAGGGCACTTTCATTATGCTTAAATTCTTGCTCTACATCAGCGTTGTCGCGGTTTTAGCCTTTACCGGCGCCTGCACTTCTGCGAAGATTGCTATCTACAACTACTCCAACATAGACGATTACAAAATTTTTGCCTCCCGCCAAATCAAGAATCAAGGTCCAGCCTTCCGCTTCACGCAAAACAGTTCCAAAATCAATTTAAGCCAACTCCACATCATCCTTGCCAATAATAAAAAAGTCCGCCTGGATAAATTTTTATCCGACAGATCCACCAAGTCCATGATCATCATCAAAGACGACATGATTCTTTATGAAAAATATTTCAACGGTTATTCCAGAAATTCCACTGTCACCTCCTTTTCCGCAGCCAAGTCCTTTGTCTCTGCGTTGGTGGGGATTGCGATCCAGGAGGGACACATCAAAAGCATTGATCAGCCAGTCACCCATTTCATCCCGGAACTTGCAGAGCAGCAAGACTTTGAAAAAATCACCTTGAAACATTTGTTGCAAATGACGTCGGGGATCAGGTTTGACGAAAGATACAGGAATCCACTAAGCGACGCCGCACGTATTTACTATGATTCCGATTTAACTAAACAGATACAAAAATTCTCTATAGAATATCCTCCGGGACTGATCAACAGCTACAAGAGCATAGATACCCAGCTACTGGGGATAGCCCTCCGACGTGCCACGGGTAAGAGCTTATCCAACTATCTGCAGGAAAAAATATGGAAACTGGTTGGAATGGAGTCACACGCCACCTGGAGCATTGATAGCGATGAAAACGGCGTGGAAAAGGCCTTTTGTTGCTTGAACGCCTTGCCGGTGGACTTCGCGAAATTCGGCCGCCTTTACCTGAATAAGGGCAATTGGAACGGAGAACAGATCGTCCCCAAGGAGTGGGTAAGTGAGTCCACAAAGATTAGCGATGAAGATGGAAGCGCATGGTGGTACCAATATCAATGGTGGATCGACTCACCGGTGGCCGGTGATTTCTCGGCGCGGGGTCTGCTGGGGCAATATATTTATGTAAATCCCCGACACAACATCATCATCGTCCGTTTTGGGGATGGGGTGGAACAGGAATACTGGCCTAGTTTTTTCAGGAAGATCAGCGCCCACATCATCAAGCTAAAACATAATCCCGATCTACCCCTTCCTTTCAAAAACATCCCCTTCCACGATTTTTTCTAAGTTGATTGTTAGGGACGGATCAGAAATAACTTACCATATCAAAGATATTTGAAAATTTATTAGCCACGAAGGCACAAAGGCACAAAAAAAACAAAAACGCTAAAACCTTGTTCACCGCAGAGTTCGCAGAGAACGCAGAGAAAGGCAAAAGAATAAACCACTATAATAACTCTGTTTTTTTGTTTTTATCTTTTCTCCGCGTTCTCTGCGAACTCTGCGGTAAAATTTGCTTTGTTCTTGATTTTAAAGATATTTTTCATACGTATGGAAGCCTATCATGAGAATTTTATTTCTTGCCATTCTTCTTTCCTTAATTTGCAATACCGCTTCTGCAGAATACTTCATTAGAGATGAAGTTTTTTGCGATGATAAAAAAATTGCCTGCATCCGGGGGAGAATGAAATACAATGCATGGGAAAAGTACCTGGAATTAAATGGAAGATTAACCAAGAGTTGTCCTCCGGGCGTCATTACTATCTATTTAAAAGGGATAGCCGAAAACAAGGAAGAATTTTTTGCAACATTCACCCTCAAAATCAGAGGTAACTACACTGAAATTGTTTACGCAAAAAAAGGCAACTATTATTGGAGGAGCATGGATATAGACTGGAAGTTGACGAGCCTTACCTTTGAACCTTCTAAGGAAAAGAGATGAAAGGAGCGCTGGAATGATGGAATGTAGGAATACTGGAATGAAGAATTTGGAAAAAGAGAATGATCTATCAATACTGGAAGAAATTTGGAAAGCCAATGAGGGAGTTGATCCCGCCGAGTTAGAGGAAGATATCAATGACGCGATTAATGATGTAAGAAAGAATTCTGGTGAACAGGGCTGTCATTTGATTCAAACAACGTGTAAGTGACTCCAAAAAAAACTATTTAACGCAGAGTTCGCA
>JAJDAS010000024.1 GCA_029261755.1 Nitrospinia bacterium | reverse complement strand
TCCTGGATGAAGCGGGCGAGATATTAACCGTATGGAAGGCCAGCCAGGAAACATTCGATAAAACCAGGGATGTTACCTTAAAAGTGGGTGAGGGAATCAGTGGAGATGTGGTCAAGAGCGGTGAAGCCATTATTGTGCAAGATGTAGGGAAAGATAATAAATTTCTTTTTTACAAAAAGAAAATAACCAATATAGGCTCTTTTTACTCAGTGCCCTTAAAAGCAAGCACTGGGGAAACCCTGGGGGTATTTAACATCCATAAGCCTGAAATTAACGGGTTCAAAGAAAGCGACCTCCCTATTTATAACGCCGTAGCTATTCATATATCCCAGGCGTTATGCAAGTCTAAAACTTTCCAGACGACCATGAAACTAGCCATAATGGACGAGCTTACCCAGGTGTACTCCAGGAGATTTTTTATGGACGCCATTGAAAAGGAAATAAGCATTTCCAGCAGGCATAATCGCACCTTTTCCGTGGTCATGATCGACCTTGATCATTTCAAATTCGTTAATGACGTATTTGGGCATCCTGCTGGAGACAAAATACTGAAGGAACTTGCTGAGAAGATATTGAAACCCTGCGTACGGCAGGGCGATACCATTGCAAGGTACGGTGGCGAGGAGTTTATACTGCTGTTTGAAAGGTTGGATAAAGCCGGGGCCATAAAAATTGCGGAAAAACTTCGCAGTCGTGTATCGGAAGAGTTAATCATTAAGAGAGATAACCAATCTCCTCATCACCTAACTATGTCAGGAGGAATCGCCACCTTTCCCGAGGATGGGCAGGATGCCGCTGAGATTATCTCCATGGCAGATAAAAACCTGTACTATTCCAAAATGAACGGCAGAGACCAGATATTTGCCGGCATTCAAGAAGATTCTGAAAGTGAGGAAAGGGACAGCAGGGACAACGTTCGCAGGGACGTGGGTTTGCGGCTCTCCGGTGGAAGGGCTACCGCCAAACATATCGAAATTGAGAATGGAAACGGATGGAAAATGTGCCTGATTGAAGATATAAGCGGAGGCGGTTTCAAGGGAATGGTGGAGTTTGAGCCGAAAAAGAATGCCGATTTGCAGTTCAAAGTGGTTACAAGCACTATAGACCTTTTCCCCCACACCATGCACGGTAAATTATCCCACAAGAAAAAAATAAAGGGGGGAATATACTCCATCGGTGTGCAGATTGTAAAAAATACTGAACGCTGGCAGGAACTGCTTAGGTTGCTTTCCAGTTAGGAATTTGCAACTTCCGTGGCTATCTTATCTGGTATTATACAGAAACAGTAATTGAACTATTATCCCTATCTCAAGGAGAATTGAAATGAAAAACTTCAACACTATCTCAAAATTGTTTTGCATTTGCGTAAGTTTCACTCTCTTTAACGCCTCAACGGCTGACTGTTCACCGCCAATCTTTACTCCACCCTCAGGCTTTTATTCATCAGTGGTTGAAGTGAAAATCAGCTCTGGCGACCCGCAAGCGGTGATTTACTACTCTACTGATGGTTCAGTGCCCACAATGAGTTCCCATATGTATACCGGAGCGGTCAAGGTAAACAGCACCACAGTGCTAAGGGCCGTTAGTTTCAGGGACGGTGACGCCGTTCTTCCAATAAAAACAGGGACGTACTTGATCGGAGAGAAAACCAGCTTGCCTGTGGTTTCCATAGGTGTGGATCCGAAGAGCATGTTCGACCCCGCTACAGGGATGTATATGATGGGCCCTAAAGCCTCAAAAAAGAAACCGTATTATGGGGCGAACTTCTGGAAAAAGATGGAGCTTCCTATAAATATAGAGCTTTTTGAACCGGACGGCTCAGCCGGGTTTAATGTTGGCGCCGGCATAAAGATAGCCGGCAACTTCAGCAGACAGTTTCCAAAAAAGTCGCTATCCATCTACTTCAAGAAGAAATACGGAACGTCAAAACTAAAGTATCCTTTATTTCCGGATTTCCCCAAGATAAAAAAATTTAAAGTGTTTATCCTGCGTAATAACGGCAACAATTACGGTCGTGCGATGATGAGGGATGGACTTGCAAGCTCGCTTACCAAAGGTCTTGGGGTCGATTACCAGAAGTTCAGGCCGTGTGTAGTGTTCATGAACGGAAAATATTGGGGCCTCTACAATATAAGAGAAAAGTCCACTGCGAGATATTTTAAGTCGAACTACAAAATAAAAAAGCGCAATTTGGACCTTATCAAGAAGATGGCAATTGCGCAAGCTGGAGACATGGCGGCCTACAACGAATTAATCGGGTACCTTGAGTACAATGATATGAGTAAAGAAAACCATTACAAGCATATAAGCAGCATAATGAATATAGACAACTTCATAGATTATACCCTGCTTGAGCTTTACATCGTCAACACAGACTGGCCTGGTAACAATATTAAACGCTGGAGGGAGCGGAAGCAGGGAGCGAAATGGAGATGGTTAATTTTTGACTGTGATGCCGGTTTCGGAGCCTGGAAGCAGAATGCCGATATAGATATGATAAGCTTTGCAACAAAACCTGACGGCCCTGGTTACCCGAACCCGCCGTGGTCTACCGTGGTTCTCAGAAAACTGCTCAATAACGGAGACTTCAAGAACAGGTTCCTCAGCAGGGTCGCGACACACCTAAACACGCGATTCTCGAAGACTGGTGTGCATAAGAGGGTCGATGAGATAGCCGATATGATACGTGACGAGATACCAAGGGATTACGATAGGTGGAACTATGAATATGAATGGGAGGATGAGTTGGAAATAATCAAGAGCTTTGCATCTGAAAGGGTGGGCTATATGTTCCGCAACTTCGAAAATTATTTTAAGATCAATGGGACCGCTGAGCTAAAAATAGAAGGAACGGGCGGCAGCGTGCTTATTGATGGGGTTGACCCGGGGAAACTTTCCTATTCAGGAAAGTATTTCAAAGGAACCCGTTTGAGCCTAAAAGCGGTCCCTGACAATGGAAAGGGATTTCTTAAATGGAGCGACGGTTTTGCCCAGGCAGAGAGAGTAATCGAATTTACACGAGATGTTGACTACACTCCTACCTTTCAATAAGATTCCCCACCCTACAATTAAAAATAAATTACCTGGGCATCTACTTATCTCCAGTGCCCCCATATTTATGGAGAAGGTGTGGTTTCTACTGAATGCGAGCCCACCATGAAAAAGAGTTCAAACTTTACCTGATAAAGGGTATATGAGAGATATTATTAAACTACTAAGAGAAAAAAAGGAAGGATCTCGTTTAGCGGCACTACGGAGATTTTTATTTTTCTCGTATGAGCCCTCCATAAAGTAAGCAGAGAAAGTGATGGATTTTACTTCTGACCAGAACTCAATCATACCCAACTGTTTTCGTTAACTTTGGAAAATTGCTCAAAACCTGCGTGTGCAGTATGCAGCAGCTACATCGGGGGGATGGGGAGGCTACACTTGCTGTTTCAGCAAGCACCCTTTTTGTTTGACTTTCAATCACATCTATCCTATCGTCAGGCCAAATTATCTTTGAAAGGGGGAAATCATGCTGAGAAGAATAGCTTTGCTTTTGGTAATACTTTCATCAGTGGTAGTAATCGGATGTGCTACCACCCAAACCGTACCAACGGGACCAGGAGAGTTGACAAGTATTGAAATATTTGAATATGGACTCTATAAAAAAAATAAGCGTATGCATTCCGGCAAGCCTCACAGAGAAACTCACTATATTAAATATAAGTCATCCAAATTTGTTAATACGACTGATAAAGTCCCTGCCAAACTCAACACTATGTTTGGGGTTAAATTCTATGTTAACAGAACCCCCAAGAGGGGTGAGGTCAGTTACACCGTAAAATGGATTCATCCTCCTCTCCAGAATCCCGAAGTAGGTAAAACCATAACGAGTCAAACGTACAAAGGCACTGCGAGAGCAGGTAAAGACGATTGGAGTAGCTCCATCTATAAATTCGATAATGATTGGGAGTTAGTCCCAGGCGAATGGATTTTTCAGGTATTTTTCGAAGGACGTTTAATGGCAAAGAAAACTTTCACCGTTTATAAGCCTTAAGTCCGCAATTATAAGTTCATTCAGCTTGCACCTTCAGGCGGAGTGTGGAAAACAGGGAGGGTAGTGGGGAAATGAGAGTCGATATGTATAGAGATAGCTCTATCTGATATCCTCCTAATTTTAAAAGGATTCCTTTCTGGCATTGCCAATAGGGGTTCTCTACCCACTGACTCACCACCTCTTCATCGCTCAAATCAAAGGTATGCTTGAGGTATTGCAAACCAACCATTAATCGGGTCGGCTTTGCAGGATGTCTTTGCTCTTCACTGTAAAGCTTACCAAAGTCGGTACCAAAACTCTTCCAGTTTATGGCTTCCGCTAACCGATACAAAGGATGCTTCGAATTAAGAATTTGGTCCAGCCTCATCAAAAACAACTTACCTTTTACTTTAACTGCGCTGGTGTAAGAGGTGTCCATTTTCCATCTTTCCCATAAAATAAGTATCTGCCCCCCATCTCCATTATTACTCTCCCATCGTGCTCGGAGACAAATCTAGTCTTGGGCATTTTAGATTTCAGGTCATCAGGAGAAGGAGGGGTAGAACCAAAGGGATTCTTTTCCATAAACCTGGCCAAAAGCCAGGAGACGGCCAGATAGCTTGTCGGTTTAGAGAAAATCTGCTGTTTAATTTTTTTGTTATTTAATTTAGGGCCAATAAACTTTATCCCTACCGGGACATTTGTTATTTTAGGCAGTGGGATATCCCGCATGTCTTGAGGTTGAAACGGGCTGCCGCTAAGGGCGCGTCCATGCTCAGGCACGAAAAAAAGCACTGTATTCCTCTTGGAAGACTTAAGCAGGTCAATAAATTTTGTTATATCCACCAAATACTCGTCAAATACCTCTTGATATTGAGAGTGAATATTCCTCCGATACCATTTTTTATCCCCTATCCAGTGTGAACCTGCATGGAGTAGGACGCTATTATAGTAAAATACGACTCTTTTCGACTTCGAGGCTTGCCTTTTCTCAAACCATTTATTGAGCACTTTGTGATCACTATAGAGAAGGGATTTATCAAAAAATATTGCATCAGGCGAAAGACTTATCGGTGAAATGATTAGTGTATCATCAGGCACATTTTCCTTTACGATATCGAGAAAATCTCCATACTTGCCATCATGGTTCAGGCTTAGATGAGGTTCAAAACCGTTGGATGCCAGGGGCTCCATAAGAAGACAGGGCTTATGTGGGGCTTTGCTTAAGTCATCATGGCTGCGCTGGCCACAATTCGCCTGTAAAAACCTTTTCACTGCCGGACCGCTATAGCCGGTGGCGGTATTAAAGTTCGTAAAAAGATAGTCAAATTGCTTAAAGAAAGAATCCTCTTTACTCATGTCGAGTTCCTTTAAGTCATCCCAGGATAAAGAGCAGGTATGCAGGAATACGATGTCAAAAGGAGGACTCGCCGGATCAGGTTCTTTAAACATGATTACCCTCTCCGATTCTCTATTGTAAAATGCCTCCAGATATTTTGCGGGATCCTTTGTCTCTTCTGCCTCTACCGGCTTAATCCGGAAATTTGCTTCATCTTCTGCCGAGTTCCCGAAGTATCCGTGCGTAAGCGGAACCGCAATAATGAGAGTGGCGAGCAATGCCGGGGTAACTCGCTTATATTTGCCTGCCAGGAAACTGATTAAGAATATTATTATTGCTGCAATCACTATTGACATACTGAAAAAACCCCTTATAAAAGAGACCAGGTATGTAAAAGATGGCATACCCTGTTCATAAAGAAAAGCACCGCCCTTCAATAGCGATGGCATCCAGGAATCATGCCAGAGAAGGAGGAATGCCAGGACAATGTTTAAAGTTCCGCGACAAAATCTAAAAATTCTCTTCCTTGAAATTCTCCCAGGGAGCGGTATTATAATGAAGATCAGAAAGAGAAGATTTAAAATAATATCTAATCTTATTGCCCCTTTGAGGAAGAGATAGAGTTTGAACAGAAAATAGAAACTCGCTGGCATAGTAAAACTCTAACCCCTTGGCTTCAAATCCCAAGCCACGTGCTAAAAATGAACCCAGATAAAGCGATTTTACCATGCGCTTTCAATAGCTGGAAAGTTTTTTGTCGCTACCATAGTCTATTTCACAACGCTTCGTGAGCTGATTTCTCTCCCTAAAATAGACTCTACTTCTCTGCCCATATGTCCCCCCGGATAAATCCCTGGACCTTCTCCCTTACAAATCCTTCCAATGTTTCACAACTACTCTTGGAGGCTTATCTTCCTTAATGCTCGCCAATCCTTTCTTTAAACTTTCTTACAGTAGGAATCGCCATCTTTTTTAGTTTTAGCAAATAGGATTTTACATCCCAGTCGTGATACCACTTAACATAAACCTCCAAATTTTTTTCGGTTATATTCTGTTTGGTGAATCTTTGCCTGAAATACTCTATACCCACCTCAAAAGCTGCTTTCTCGAACACCATGCCAACGCCGGTGCTATGATAATTATAATAATAATTATCCTTGGTCCTGAAAGAGAAGCGATATTCCGCATAGGTATTAAATGTGATATCACCCGGAAGGGTAAACCAATCTATGCCCTGGTTGACCACACCTGAAATGCCCGTACCTGTGTCGTTGTCTATGTCATTGTTTAGCCGTCCATAGGAGTGCCCAGTAAATGAATCAAACTTCACCCAACTATCACTTAACTTCCTTCTCATAAATTTATACCAATCGTAATACCAGTCAACATACTGATTTTTTATAAGGTCCGTTTGGTGCAGATTAGGAAATTTTTCCCAGGAATACTCTACTCCGAGCCTTAAGAACCCTTTTTGTAACTCCACTCCCAGGGTTTTAGATCTTTGACGAAAATAGATATTTTCCATGGTCCTGTTTCTGTAACCGTATTCGGCAAAGGTATTAAGGGTTATATCTCCGGGAAATGTAACCCAATCAATGCCCTGGTTTACTGTAAATATTAATTCTGTGCCGGTCATCCCATTTACATCCTTAGCACCCCCTCCCCAGGTGTGGCCGGGCAGACCTTCAACTAACGAAAGAATCTTGGCAAGACGGGTCTGTTTAAATTTGCTTTCGGCCAAACGTTCACCCATCTTAGTGTCTTCCGGGTTCTCTAGGAGAGCCATGGTATAAAATGTCTCTGCCTCCTTGTATTGTTCAGTCTCATAGGCGGTTTTGGCTTTTTCCCGATATACTTTAATATTATGGCCTTTTACTATTTTTTTGTAAGAGCGACTCCTTTTTCCCTTAAGGGTATTCACAAATAAACGAGCCTCCTTTTCCTTGCCCAGTTTGTCATAAAAGAGAAGAATCATTCCTGCAAGTTCGGCGCTTTTTCCTCTTTGATAAAGGGAAGAAGCTAAAGTCAGTGCATCATCCAGCTTTTCCTGTTTATAATAAATCCATGCCAATTGCTTCGTAATACTGGCAGTTTTCGGTGCAAAGGAGATCGCCTTTTTCAGATACATTTCGGCTTTATTAAACTCTTTCTTTGCAGCCACTGAAGAAGCAATTCTAGCATAGCGTTTTCCAATAAACGTATTCATGCTAGCATCTTTATTTTTCACCTGCTCTACTACTTTTTCGAATCGGTCATGATACCCAAGTTTTACCATGGAATCGAGTAGACCAGTCAGATGGCGAGGATTCTTCTGATAAAGTTTTTGAAATTTTTCATACGCTGTTTTGAATTCCCCTCGATGATAATACCACCAAGCTAAAGTGGATTGGCTTGCTTCATCTTCGGGAAAATCTTCCAGGATTTTATTAGCTAATTCTTTAACCTCCTCAGTGGAAGGATCGAGAAGGGCCAGCTTGCTACTTAATATATACAACATTAGCTCGGGGTCCCGGCTCCCCTCTTTTTCGTATAAAGCCAATGCTTCATCAGTTTTGTCCAGCTTCAGCAGACAATAAATCAGGCCTTTCATAACGCCTTTACTATCGGATGCCTTTTCTCTAAGTTTAGAGAAACCTTCATAAGCGGTTTGATATCTTCCATTGTAATAATCCCACCAAGCCAGAATGGTTAAAGCCACGGGGTCCCCGGGAAATATCTTCAGCACCTTTCCCGCCAACTGTTTTGCCGGCAAGGAAGCGGGATCCACCTGAGCGAGCATTCCTCTCAGCGCCTCTAGTTTCTTTTCAGGATTTTCAAACTTCGCCTTTTCCAATACTTTAATAGCTTCTTCCGGTCTGTTCAGGTGAGCAAGGGAAAGCATAAGGCCTTGTAAATTATTTTCCATCTCTTCCGGAAATTTGTTATTAAGTTTTGAGAAGATTTCATAGGCTTTTTGATAATCCTTATTGTTAAAATTCCACCAGCCCAGGGATGCCAGGACAAAATGGGCTTCCGGTTGAGCCTTGAGAATCTTTTCCGCCAGCTCTTTTATTTCTGCGGAAGATGGATCCAATTCGGCGAACGCCTCCTTGTACAGGTCCATTTCGATGGTAGCCACCTGCTTCCTGTATTTATCGGGAAGCTTGGAGCGTTTCAGCTCTTTCTGGAGTAATGGAAGCATTTCTTCAACGGTTAAAATCTCTTTAAAGCCGTAGAATATGGCAGGGCGGAAAGCCCAATTCGTAGAGCAGGCAGAAAGAAGGTCCCGATAAATTTTCCGGACTTCCCTTACCTTGTTCAGTTCAACAAGATCTTTTGCCGTCTCATAAAAAAGGTCAGGCATTTCACAAGCTTGTAGTTCTTTATTGTAAGTTTTAGTAACTTTCATTAAAGTGTTGGCGTTCCTACTTTTGGCCGCAACGGCAAAAGCCTCGCGAACCGTTTTTTCATGGGCGCCTTTTTCCCTATTTCGGATGATATTTTCCCATTTACTCCTTTCCACCTTCTCAAGCTTTGCAACATATTTGATCGCTTGGTCATACTCTCCATTTGCATATAGGATTGGAACGAGAGCGGCAGCAACTTTTTGCGGCTCATATCCGCTATTCGCAAGTTCTTTTAGTAATAGAACACCTTTGTCAGGTTGCTTTAGCTTCAGATAGCTGTTGGCTAAAGCGAGCTTGGCTTCAGGCTTGGTTTCTTCATAAGAGAGAAGATAGGAAAAACATTTAACGGCTTCATTGTACTTGGCTGCACTAAAATAATCCCACCCTATGCCGAACATAGCGGCCGTAACCTGACTGAACTTGTAGCTTTTTTGCGCGAGTTCTTCAAGTAAAGCAATGGCTTCTTCCCGTTTTTTTTGTTTCGTGTAGCTGGAAGCCGTGGCAAGTTTGGCCTCAAGCTCCGTTTCAGGATAACGTAGGAGATAGGAAAAGTATTTGACGGCCTCTTCATACTTACCTTGGTCAAAGTGCTGCCACCCTATGCCAAACATTGCGGCAGTAACGTCTTTGAACTTGTATTTCGTTTGAGCGAGTTCCTCTAATAAAACCATAGCCTTCCCGGGATTCTTTTGCTTTATATAACAGTTGGCTATATCTAACTTGGCGCTCTGCTTCGTTGCCGGGTAAGAAAGGAGATAGGAATAATATGCAATGGCCTTATCGTACTTACCCTTGCTGAACTGTTCCCATGCGATGCTTTTGATTGAAGTGGTAACTTCTTCGAATTTATATTTCTTTTTTGCAAGTTGGTCCAGTATTGCAAGGGCCTTTTCATTCTTTTTTTGCTGCAAATAGCAGTCGGCCATAGCAAACTTAGTGTCCAACGCATACCGCTTGTAAGGAAGGGCATAGGAAAAGTATTCAATGGCTTTATCATACTTGCCTTTAGCGACTTGTTGCCTTCCTATATCCAAAATGGCGTTAATAACAATTTTCCTCTTGTGTCTTCTTTTCGCCAGTTCAGCCAGTAAAACGATGGCCTTTTCAGGTTTTTCTTGTTTTACATAGCAAAAAGAGAGGCCAAGCTTGGCTCCCAACTCGGTTTCTTTGAAGGGGAGTGGATATAAAAAGAATTCTATGGCTTTGTCGTAATTCTTCTGGTTGAAATATTGCCACCCCACATCAAGGACAGTGGAGTAAACGTCTTTCAACTTGTACTGCTGCTTTGCCAGTTGTTCCAAAATGGGAAAGGCCTCTTCAGGCTTTTTCAACTTCACATAGCAGTATGCGATGCCTAGTTTCGCGTCAAGCAGCACTTCCGGGAACGAACGCGCGAAATTGAAAAATTCCATGGCTTTGTTGAAATCCCGTTTTTGGTAGTATCCCCATGCTATGCCGATATACCTCTTCCCCTTCGCAGCTTCGGCTTTTATTTTTTCTTCCTCCGGCATCTCCACAACGCCGGTTTTGCTTCTTTTTTTCTTATACGCTCTTAACATTTCCGGTTTCTTTTCCGCCGCAGCGGCATAAATATTAAAGACAACATTCCCCTTCTGGTAAGGTTGCTCCTTTACTTTTGCGTGCAAGTACCCTTTGGCCATCAACTTTTCCAGCGGAGGAAACAGCTTATTTTTGTCTTTTGACTTACCGGCCAAGACCACGTAGTGGATTCCCCTTTTCTCCACGCGTACCGAAAGGTCAGCAATGCGTGAAATCTTTTTCGCTATGGCTTTGGCCTTTTCCAGCTGGGTGGTGCTGGCAATGGCAATGGTGTAGATATTCTCCGCCTGTGCCAGAGCGGGAGAGGCAAACAATAAGGTAAAAATTAGAGCGGCTTTCAAATATCTCACTAAAGGTCCTCTAAAGTAGCCAATAAATAAAGCGTAAAGGAATAATAGTTTTTCTTTTCATGCTTCAACTTTTCTTTCGCCTCTTCAAGCAACCTTTTGCCCAAAGCGCCATCGCCTGAGATCAAGGCTGCTCGGCCGTAGATGGCATAAAATCCGGCGGGGCCGGATTCCAGGGAAACGCTGTCTTTCTTTAAATCAATGAACCTGGGAATATAATCCAGGTGACGGTAAATACGTAGTATGTACTTAAGACCTTTCGGGAAATTAGGCTTTTTTTCCCAAAACTGATAGAGGAAAGACCGAATCGCTTCCCAACCCAGGTAGGTTTTTCTATCCTTATATAAAGATACCCCTTTCTGGTCCACAAACACCCAGTCCGCCGGTAGTCCTTTTTTTCCAAACCTGTTTTTACCGCAAAGTGAGGCGCTGTCATGGACGGTTTTCTCCCAAAAAGAGCTGTCGTCCACCCTGGCAAAATATCGATACGCGGGTAAAATAATATAGGAGGGGTTGATAACGAACCCTCCGTTTTTGACAAAACCGTAATATCCCGGCAAAATCAACGTGTTCTCTTTCCATTGAACAGCTAAATTTTCCCTCACGGTTTTTACAATCTCTTTCCCTTTGTCCAGGTACTGCTGGTTTTTCCACTTTTTCCCGGCTTTCAGGAGGGCGTAAGCAATCAGGACATCTCCATCCGTGGCAGTGTTCAAGTCTTTGGGCTGCCACTTGCCATTGGCCCTTTTGCCCCAACTCCAGGCAAAAAGGTTGTCGTGCCTTACTCCTAAATTGCTTTTTGTCCAAGCCCAGATTTTGTCAAAAGTCTTTTTATCACCGTAGCTATAGGCCAACAGCATGGAATAGCCCTGGCCCTCGGAATGGCTGATCTCCCCATTGTGGAAGTCGGTTATCCGACCGTCTTTTTGAAGAAAAATAGACTTATACCTCTCCCATAAAGCCGGGTCCTGAACAAAGCCCTTCGCTTCCACATTTGATGGAAGAAATAAGGACTTGGTTTGTTCCCACAAAGACGCTTCTTTCCCATTGGCTACGCTTGCAACAAAGAAAGCTAACACCATACAAACCAGCTTTATCCAAGGTTTATTCCTCATCCGTCATTCTCCTTTTTCTAAACCGTCTCACAATTAAAAATATTAAGAGCGCTGAAAGCACAGCCAGGGAGACCACGGCAGCGATATAGTAGTGCGGTTTTGACCAGAGGTAGTAGTCCACTTCGGAAACTTTTCCTTCCTCTCCGCTGAAGTATTTAACTCCAACCTCCATTGCCACGGCAGAGTAATCAGGCGGGGTAAGGTCCACGATCATCAAATCTCCTTTGCTTTCCGATTGCACCTTGGGCTCCAACAACGCCTTACACAATTCCAGCACATCTCCTGTAGAGGTAGCCGTAAGAAGCACTATGGAGCGGCCTTTTTGGTAAGGGGATTGAAATTCCATGGCCAACCCCTTCTCCGGACCAATTCCGCTAATCTGTTTACTAAAAGCCATGGCCATTTCATCTTTCCAGCTTCTGACAACCGGATAGGGGACCCTAGTTTCCGACGTCAATGGAATCGGACTAAGCTTTTTATAATGTTCGGGAATGGATTTCACATCGCCCAGAATCAGGAGTTCACCTTGATAATCCTTCGGGTCCTCAAAAGCAATTTTTAACCCCAGCAAGGGGTAACCATTTTTTTGGGTCATAAATCCCACCATGTTCAAGGCTGCGGATATGATCTCGGGATTTGAATTGGCAAGGTAGAACTGGGATTCGTATCCATCCGGCCACCTGGTTAAGGGATATCCACTCAAAAAGAACAATTCCAAATTCGGCAGCTCCACTAAATGGGTCATGGGGGGAAATTCAAAGGAAGAGTTCTCGAATACTGTAAGGAAAAGGTTTTCCGTACGAAGCAATTCACAGTTTTTTGATATGGAAGGGTTCAAAATGGGCCTTAGTCGAATGGAGTTTGAGCCTTCTTTGAAAAGAAATGTGGGAATATTCAGTTTGTAACCCTCAATAATATCACCATTGGGGTTGTCCAGATTAATGGCTGCCACATGTTTTCCATTCACCAGAACCATCAAAACGGAATCGGTGCGCATTCCGGCTCCATATGCAAAGTTAAGGCTTAGAGTGCCGTACTGGTTTTCCTGGATAAAGAAATCCACGGGAAGCCGAAAAGTAATATCTCTATATGGAGCATTGATACCATGGAAAGGGATTGAACCGATGTTAAGGTTCTTAAAGGTATACTTTTTATCAGGGGTCAACATAAGCCTCCCACCGTACAAAGAGATGTCCGGCACACTCATTTCCATGGCGGTGAGTTCATCGGTATTGGGATATGGCAGGGACATGATTGCCAAAGTCTCTGCGGCAAGCTTCACATGATCCAAATCCACACCGGAAATGACCAAAAGCCCGTGGGTGTCATCAAAGAGATTTTTTTCTTCCTCTGCCTCTTCCGCTTTCCCTTCTTCAGCCGGCTCTTCTTCAAGGATTTCATCCGTTTCCTCTTCCTCGGCTTCTTCCTGTTCCAGGGCCGGGTCCTTCACAATCTCTTCCGCGTCCACCGGAAGGGACATTATCTTAAGCAGAGGGCCCTCTAACTCTCTCCGGGTAAAATCACTATCTCCCAGAATGCTCTTTGTAAAGTCCCAATCCCCTACCAGGATATTGTCCATACCGGGAACAATTTCCTTGGAAACGGAGAATACTACTTTTTTGTAGTCAAACCTGCGGGCAACACCGGAAACAACCATCCCGGCAAGGGTAACCATCTCGGAAGAATAATCCTTCAAAACGATATTTACCTCACCATTAGGAAGAATTTTTGGATCAAACAAAAACTTTGAAACGGAAGCCAGCCCTTTGGGGATAGGTTTCAGGGAGTATTCTAACTCTACAAAAGCCGTATCCAGCATCAAGGTGGTCCATAGGTCTTCAGCACAAGGTTGCTCGCACTCCATGGAATAGTGTTGTGATACATTGAAGCTGAGTTTGTTGTAACCCGCCTCGAAAAGGAGGGGGGGTAACTCCAGGTCTTTTTCCCCTTCCGTAATGTTCGGCCGCAGATTAATTTGTGAAAGGGGATAGTCATTAAGCTTGATGAGGATACGAGAGCTGCCCTCTACAAGGCCCGAGGAATTCATATAAGCGAAGTGCAGGCTGGCCCTTTCAATTTTCCACCTATCCGGAACGGCTATATGTATGTCATGCTGATCGGTGATACACCTCAGGGTCACCGTATTCGCGGGGGTGAGTTTATACAAAGGTAGTTTCAATATTTCCGCCTCGGCCTGCTGCCAAACAAATATGTTCAGGCAAACCACCAGTGTCCAAATCTTTTTCATCAATATTCCCCTCTCCTAAAAGGTTGATTAATGTTTATAATTTGTTGAATGTAATGTCGCTAATTTTTTATTTCTTGGACTGGAATTTTTAAGTTCAGAAAGACCAAATATGCCGTTTGGTTCCCCCCTCTGTCCTCATTGGTCTATTTTTAGTACGTATATATTCTCCAACTATTATTTTTTGAAGATCATCATGAGGGCACTTCCAGAAACTCTATATTTGAATAATTCCTACCGCTAATTCCCCCTTAACAAAGGGGGTTAGGGGGATGTGAAGAAAGTTTTTGGAAGTGCCTATGAGTTCATGAGAAGATTTTTCTCTTGTATTTGTAATACGCCTCTATATGGAGACTTTTTATCGTTTCTGTGCTTCCCTTGACTCCCATCCGAATAAGATAACCAAGTACTTTTATAGGGTTCATCGATTTGGACGTTTTTTGCTTAATATCCATCCATCGTTGGCTATCACCGTGGGCGAACCTCACTAATCGAGGGTAAACTGCTTTTGCATCTTGAAATTCAATGCCCACAAAATTGGCTTCCCCTCTTGGAATGTTTCTGGATACCATCCCTTCAAATTGATATTTTTCTCCATAACTGTCCCTGGCTTCCACCACCACCGACTCCGTTTGCTTCAAGGGAAAGGAGAGGTGGACCATGAGGCCGATTCCATTTAAAGAGATATCCTGGATCTCTCCCTCCACTGTTTTTTTCAAAGCCGGGATGGATATATTGGCCTTGCCCTTTGCCCAGGAACGAAAGGTACCCCTTTCCTGCTGCTTTTCCCAAAAGGTGCCCATGGAAGCCATCATCATAAAAAAATTAAACATGCACCATGTGAAAGTAATACTAATAGCATCTCGGTATAAGGGATAGTAAAACCACTTCACTACGGCTACGATGATGCCGATGAAAGTCAGAACAAAAAGAATATAAAAGGGAGTCACCAGAGGACTTACGCGGTTTCTCTTTTCCTTGATCCCTTTTGGCGTCACCTTGAAAGTAGGAGCTTCGGGATTCCGGATGGCTGATATCACTGCCGGCAAAAGGTATAACGATTGGACACTTTCATAAAGCTCCGAGAAGAAAGGCCATCGATGCTTGCCATGAAGGAAATCCATCACTATAAGACTGGCAAAAATGTGGGGGACCGCATAGGCCAGCACCTGCATCATTGAAGCGTGGTAGACCTTGAGATCGAAGAGCAAAAACGCCAGGGGAGCTATATAGAAAATGAACCTGGAAAAACCGAAAAACCAGAAAAAACAACTGTTGAAATAGCCAAGGCGCTGGTACCACGTTAACCCTTTCGATAAGAGAGGGTTCTTCAAGATAAAAATCTGGGTCATCCCTTGAGCCCACCGGGTTCTTTGTATAATAAAGTGCTCGAAGGATTCCGGAGACAAGCCACAAACCATCTTACGGTCAATGAAAACGCTATTATACTTCTTGTTGTGCAGAAGAAGAGAGGTTTCAGCATCCTCTACAATGGTATCCCCGCAAATACCTCCCACCTCCTCTAAATATTTTCTTCGTAAAACCGCAGCGGAACCGCAAAAATAGCTGGCGTTCCAAAAATCCAGACCCAATTGGACCCCATGGTAAAACATCTCATTTTCTCCAGGTGCGTTGGAGAAAGAATTCAAACTCTTTTCCATGGGATCGGGATTTATGAAATTGTGGGGTGTCTGTGCAAGGAAAAGCTTTTTATCCTTTAAAAAACTGCCCACGGTATTTTTTAAAATATCCCGGGTAGGCACATGATCGCAGTCGAGTATCAGGATCAACTCACCATCCGCGTGATTCAGGGCATGGTTCAGATTTCCCGACTTGGCCATTTCGTTATTTTCTCTAGTGAGATAATGGACTCCTAACTCCCTGGTCAACCTTTTGCAATCGTAATGCCTTTCCCAGGCGATTTTCGAGATTTTGGGATTATTCCTCCTGGCTACGGTGCCCCCGTCATTCAGGACATAAATCCGCACCTTTTCCTGTGGGTAATCTATCTGCTTGCAGGCCTCCACGGTAACTTTTACCAGGTCCAAAGGCTCGGTATAGGTGGGAATAAAGATATCCACCGTGGGCAAGGGACTGGCGTGCCCCTCCAAAGGAACCGGTTTGCGCTCTATGGGCCATATTCCTGAAAATAAGCCTAAAAGATGGACGCTTACGGCATAAATTTCGGCAAGGTAAAGGGTCATCATGGCCGCAAAATCCAGCGGGCCGGTATATATCAGACTGTAAAAGCTGCGCCAGCAAATATATCGGAGTGTAATAAAGGCGCCCAAAAGCATGAAAAATATCCTCAAAGGGACCCTTTTAAACCGCTCTACTTTATTGAACAAAAACAGCAAAAATAAACTTCCATAGCTGATGTAAAATTGTTCTTTAAGCAGCACATGCTTGGTGGCCAAATAGAGGAACAAATAGCCCAAAATGGCCATGATTATATAAGAGCCTAAGGGGTGCTTATCCTCTGCTGACGATATGGAAGTTACGTGGGAACTCATTAATATTCCTTTAGAAATTGAAGCAGAAAATTATACACGAAAGTCATCTAATAAATCAATTTTTTCAATAAGTTAGAGATTTTTTATAGGGGGGGGGGGAAGGGAGGCAGTATTTGGCAATATTTTAGCCATGACACCCGAAAAATACCTGTGGTTTGCCTCCCGGGAAACCCCCAAAAACCTATTTGCCGGAGCTTTCCCACCTAAGTAAATCTTAAAGGCTTGGATATGGGAAAGATCTGTCCCCACCGCTGTAAAAAAAATCAAAAACTCAGGATAAAAAAGGCTCTCAAATGGAAAGGCCGATGGTTTAAGATATTGGCCCTGATATCGCAAAAAGTGAGCCAAAAAAAAGATATTTCTTCAACTTTCCATTAAACAAGGCATTTTCACTAACTCGTCTATTTCGAAGTTCATTGCAAAACGCATTATTTTTGCATTTTGCAATTGTGCTGTGGGACTTATGGAACTTTTTTGGAAGTACCTTCGGTAAGGATTTTAGTTCTTACGTGATTAGTGGGGAATTTTTTCTTAGGAAAATAGGTTCTAAGCTACAGAAAATATTCGTTGCAATTGTGCAAAAATATCGTGTGGCAGGCCAAAACACGGGGAAAATTATTTTCTTTTTTTTAGCTTTTTTGTTTTTGACCCGGAGGGTCTACACAAGAAAGCCCAGGGTGAAGCCATGGGTATTAAAATCAACCCCATTATCAAGCTCTGAAAGAGCGGCACAAGCAAA
The DNA here is from genome assembly GCA_029261755.1 of Nitrospinia bacterium. Lineage (GTDB taxonomy): Bacteria > Nitrospinota > Nitrospinia > JACRGO01 > JACRGO01 > JACRGO01. The sequence continues at coordinate 1,494 of JAJDAS010000024.1, read as the reverse complement.
GGAGGAAAACATGTCTCCATCCTCAGCAAAGGTCCTGGTCCATTTCGTATTTAGCACAAAAAACAGAAACGCTTTCTCCCGCCCCTTCAGGGCGGAATTTATTTGTTTGCCATGATTCCCAGGGCTTCACCCTCGGCTGTCATGTGCTGGTCCGTTGGACCGAAAAACGTAAAGAAATGCCCAATACGCATGCAAAATAAATTATCATATACCCATTTTGCCCAGTGAATAAGCACCCTCTAAGCCCGGAAGAGCCAGGATTTTTTTTCACCAAGTCCAGGCATGATGGAGTTTTTAAGAGCTTAGGAAACTTCAGAAAGGAAACCAAGTTTCGGGAAGCGCTATGGCGCTATGGAGAAGGGTTTTTCTTGGAGGGTGATGGTTTCTTTAGGGTAACGGAATGGTGGATAGATCGTTTTTCAGTGGTGGGTCCCTGAAAAATTCCGGCTTTGACAACATAAAACGCTAAAATGCAAATGCAAATCAGGGCTACTGCAACCCACTTCAAAGGGGAAGACTTGGTTTCCTCTACGACGCTGGTTTTGGTGGCGAAATTGGTATCATCCACCTCATCCGGGTTCCAGAACAGTTTGTAAACCTTGTGTTCTTCCTTTTTCCCTTTCAGTTTAGTGGTTTTAATAAAGCGGCAATAATATTCCCCTTTATCTTCCAGCGCATTGTAGGTATCCTCCGACATATAAATTTCACCGGGATTGGCAGATGACTCAAACCGAGAGGCTGTATTCACCACATCGCCGAAGATATCATTTTCTTCCACGATGGTGGTTCCGGTATGCATTCCGATGCGGATCAGAAGAGGGGTTTTTGGTCTGGACGAAAGGTTGTACTCACTCGCTTCTTGCTGTATTGCAGCGGCAGCTCGGGCGGCATCCTGGGCTTTTGGAAAATAGGACAGGCTTCCATCTCCCATGGTTTTCACCAAAACCCCATTGTTATCTTCAATACCAGGGATGATAATTTCGTTATGTTTTTTTATAAAAGCCCTGGTGGCAAAGTCTCCTTCAGATTCCGCAATGGAGGTGGAACCTTTGAGATCGGTAAACATGACGGTAACGACTCTGGAAAACTTTTCCTTGAAAAGAGCATCCAGCTTCTCGCGTTCCGCAATTAATTTTTCGACATCATCAATTTCTGATCCGTCGTCCTGATCCTTCGTGTCCATTTCCACTGCCCTATCTTGTTGATTTATAACAGGTTACTATATTTATTCTTAGCTGTATACCACACTGTTTGAACAAGAAGAATTTTATCAAAAGCTCTTAATCGACGCCGAGCTGTATCAGAAGCTCAACGCGGCGATTTTTTGCCCTGGCCTCCTCGGTATCTGTGGTATCCAGAGGCCGTTTATCACCATGGCCGATGACTTCCAAACGTTGATCTGCGATGCGATGCCGCCTTAAGAAAAAGTTTCTGACTCTCCTGGAGCGAATTTGGGATAGTCTTTGGTTGAACTCTTTGGAACCTTCGTTGGAG
>JAJDAS010000023.1 GCA_029261755.1 Nitrospinia bacterium | reverse complement strand
ATCTTTTCCTATATGGAAGCAATTGCGGACAGTTATTATCCTGTTTTGATTCTTGGGGAAAGCGGAACAGGCAAGGAGCTTATTGCGGAAAGTATTTATAAGCTTTCAGGGAAATCGGGAGAGTTTGTTGCGGTCAATGTAGCTGGGCTGGATGACAATCTTTTTTCGGATACCCTGTTCGGGCACGCAAAGGGGGCTTATACCAGCGCGGACAGCGAGCGAACCGGGATGATGAAAAAGGCTGAAAACGGGGTCCTCTTTTTGGATGAGATTGGAGACCTGGAATACTCTTCCCAGGTGAAGCTGCTGAGGCTTTTACAGGAGATGGAGTATCAACCCCTTGGTTCCGACCAGGTTTTCAAAACCAACGCCAAATTTATTTTCTCCACGAATAAAGACCTTGAAAAGGCTATGGAGAATGGAAAATTTCGACAGGACCTTTATTATCGGCTCAAAACCCACACCATAACCCTTCCGCCCTTGAGGGAACGTTTGGATGACCTTCCTGTTTTGATCAAACATTTCATCACAAAACATGCCCGTTCTTTTGGCAAACCGGTTCCCGGTTATCTCCCGCAATTGCTGGAGCTGCTGAACCAATACCACTTTCCCGGAAATATAAGGGAGTTGGAGTCCATCATCACCGATGTAGTGGCAAGCACCAACCTGAATGTACTACCTTTGGAACCTTTCCTCACCGCCATAAAATTTAAACGCCCGGAACAAAAAAAACTGGTGGATAGCTTGGCCAACACCTACTCCGGCTCTGAAGCAATACCCACCCTCAAGGAAGCCGAGGCGGCCCATATCAAATATGTCATCCAGCACGCCAACAACAACCTAACCGTGGCTGCAAAAATTCTGGGGATGAATTACACCTCCCTCTATCGGCGGCTTAAGAAACTGGAGTCGGATAAAAACTTTTAACGTCGAACATCGAACACCCAACATCGAACGTCGAAGAAGGTAGAAAGCTTTGGAAAAAAACACTCCCGTGCTGGCTCCATAGTCCCATAAGGGCTGTGGAGCCAAAATGCAGCATTGTGGCTCCACAGAGCTACGCCACTATGGAGCCAGCGAAAAAAAACCATTCCCGCATACAACTGTTTTATTTAAAAAAAACTACCTTTTTCGATGTTCAGCGTTCGATGTTGGATGTTCGATGTTAAATCTTTATTTTGTTTGTAACCCTCTAAGTAGTTCCATGGGAATTCTGTCCAAAGGCAGTATCTTGGCCACTCCACCCCTTCTGATCGCCTCAAGGGGCATGCTGTAAGTAACACAAGAATATCGGTCCTCGGCAATTGTTTTAGCTCCCGCTTGTTTTAACTCCAGCATTCCCCGTGATCCATCGTTGCCCATCCCCGTTAGGATTAACCCTATGGCATTTTCCCCGGCGCAATTAGCTGCTGATCGAAAAAGAACATCCACCGAGGGACGATGACGTCCCACGCGGGGACCACTCTTGATGCGAATGTAATAATCTTTCCCTCTCCGCGTTACGAGGGTATGTCTATTACCGGGAGCTATTAACACCTTACCCTGAGTAACCTGGTCATCATTTTCAGCTTCTTTAACCTCCATGCTACAAATTCTATCCAGGCTACGCGCAAAGGAGGTGGTAAAATTTTTGTGCATATGCTGGACTACTACCATGCCGGGGGAATCAGGCGGCAATGGTTGCAAAAGAAACCTCAAGGTTTCCGGCCCCCCAAGAGAAGCGCCCACAACGACAATTTTTTCCGTGGCTCCGTGGCTATGGTTGAATTTGGGTTCAGGCAATATTTCATCCAATGCCCATTTTTGAAATAGGTCAGGTGGAGGAACTTCCGGAACACTATGGTTGCTTAGCACGTTGAAGAAGTTTTTTTATAAAGTTATGCATTCGACGGTACCCTGTTGGTTACTTACACTGTAATAGTGACAGGTGACAAGTGACGAGTGGCAAGACAACTCCCATAGGACTCGCCACTTATCACTCGTCGCTCATCACTGCTTTTTTTCTGCCTCCGACTCCTAAACTCAAGATCCCGTCTTTATTCAAGAGTCACTTTCAATAGTGTATAAAAGAAGCTTGCATTACATTCAATATTGCTGCTGCAGCCCAGATCAGCCAAACAGGGCTGAAAAAAACCGCTAAGCCCAATCCAGCGGCGGCAATAAATGTGTTGAGACACAGCATGGATTCAACAAAATACATGACTCTCACCTCCTTTTAAAAGAAATAGTTACGAGTAACGAGTGATAAGTAACAAGAAAAGGCCGGTGGAATGTTTAGCTTGTCACTGCTTTTGCACTCACTCAGCTTCCATAACCTCCTGCACGTCCAGAATCAGGCCAACCTTTCCGTCGCCAAGGATGGCCCCCCAAGCTACCCCCTTAGTTCCCTGAAAGGTTGGCCCAAGGTTTTTGATCACCATCTTCTACCCATTGTCATAATCAAGGCCTTGGAGGTATCGATTTTTTTCATATCTCCGATTTAAACATATTTCCTCCTCGTATACCTTTGCCTTTTATTATTTCTTAGCCTTAGCCTCCGCCTGAGCATTTACACTTGAAATCTGCTCACCGTGAAATTCAAATTTTCCGCCAGTTCCTTCATCCCTGTCACCGAATGAGTCATTTCTTCAGCGCCTGTAGAGGCTTCCTTTGCGCCGCATGAAATATTTTCCACCTTTATGGAGATTTCTGAAGATGCGGCTGATTGTTCCTCCGCCGCTGAAGCAATCTGATTGATCAAGTCGCTCACATCCTGGACTACTGTAACTATTTTTTGGAATTCCTCCTGCGTCTCGCCTGCGATATGAACTCCTTCATCAACCTGGGAGCTTCCGAGTTTCATGGCCTCAATGACATCCGTTGTTTCCTTTTGTATTGTTTCAATCATGGTGGAGATCTCCCTGGTGGCTTTTTGGGTCCTTTCCGCGAGTTTTCTCACTTCATCCGCTACAACGGAAAATCCTCTGCCATGGTCTCCGGCCCTGGCTGCCTCTATGGCTGCATTAAGGGCCAATAGATTTGTCTGATCAGCGATGTCGTCAATCACAACGATGATTTCCCCAATTTCCTCGGACCCTTTTCCAAGCTCCCTGACTTTGTCCACTGCATCTTCCATAGCGACCTTTATTCTTTCTATTTCCTTCGTTGTTTGAGAAACCAGCTTTGCGCCGTGTTGGGCCATTTGTGACGTGGTGTTTGCGGACTCGCTTGCCTTCAAGGAACTTTGGGCCACCTCGTTGCTGGTGGCGGACATTTGCTCCACAGCGGCTGCGGCCTCTGCCGAAGAAGAAGCTTGTTGGGAGGCAATAACCGTCTCCTTTTCCGAAAGCGTGCCCAAACCAGTTGAGGCCGAGGCCACTTTGGTGGAATTTTCCACGACCTTGCCAATCAGGGTTTGCAATTCGGACATAAAGGCGTTAAATCCCTTTGCCAGCTTGCGAAGCTCATCCGTAGCCTGATTTTCCTCCAGCCGTTCCTTCAGATTTCCTCCTCTGTGAGCTATATCCTCCAGTTTTCCGGCAATTTCCAATACCTGGTTTCGCCTTTTATGGTCAAAGCGGATCAGGAAGATGATTAATACGGAAGTGATCAAAAGGGCCGCCATTTTGATAGTGAATTCCCGGGCCTTGCCCTGGATTGCCTGCTTCAGAATGCCTCCGTTGAACTGGTAGAAAAGCTTCCATGGGGTTTTGTCTTTTATGGCAAGGGTTTCCACATGCACGCCGTCATCGAATTCACCCGATTCCTCCATGGTTTTTGCCAACAGGACCAGGTCCCCAGGCTTGCGGCGGTCCGAGAGATATATATCGAAACCTTTATTTATGAGAACAAAATCAGGCGACTTCTGAATTTTCGGCATTTGGAATCCAAGCTTCCCGGCGGACTCTCTGTCCTGGTCGGTTATGATTAGAAATGGGATGTCCATGAGCAAGGCCTCCAGAACATTCACGCGGAATATGGCTGAAATGATTCCCCGAAAAACGCCTTGTTCGGAATAAAAAGGAGTGGAATAGAGGATTCCGAAAGAGTTAATGACATCGCCCCGTGATTTGGAAGGGTACTGGGTGTTGTCGCATGTCCTCATGGGTGGACTGGATATGGCGGGAATATCATCCAGATCGGTCATGGAAAAGCGCGGAAAATTCTTCTTGAACCATGCGATTTGAGACGGATAATAGGCGTATTCCTCCTCTTCCGATTCCTCTGGAATATCCTGGTTTTTATAGCCATGATCGTGGGCATCTTCCTCTTCATTAAATCCATCGGTTTTCCCCATAACCAGGGAGTCATACATAAAAAAGGGGACCTCTCCCTTGGAATAATCCAGCCCTTCCAGGATACAGTAAACTTCGGAAACGCTGATATTTGCGGCCAGATTGTTGTAGAGCTGCTGAACCGTAAGGTTTCCCTCCTCGGTAAAACGTCCAAGTTCGATAATGTCTGCCTCGCCATTGGCTATGTTTCCACCTTGGATGGACCTTACACTGGGAAGGAGTCCGATGGTCCTGGTTGATTGATATGCCAGGGTGAAAAAATTCTCTATTTTGCTCTTTTTTTCTTTGAATACCTTGTTGATCAGGTTTTCCTTGGTTTGCTCGATGATCTCTTTTTTAGCGGACTGGAAATCACTCCACCAGTAGAACCCAAGAAGGAATGCAATAAGTAAAGTGGCGATATAGTAATATCTTTGTTTAGTCATGACCGCCTCCTTTATGAAAGGTTTTTGTGGATATTCAGGCACCTCTGGTTCCCATAGTCTCCCTGGGAACCCAAGGCTGGAGGCTCTGCCTCTCGTCTTTTATATTGTACGAAGTGGAACCGCAACCAAAAAAAACTAAGATCGTAATAATTTAACGCAGAGGCGCAGAAGATGCAGAGGAAAACCAAAAATTCAATTACTCTTTTGCCCTCTTTTACTCTTTTTTTTTGCGAGGATTCTCTGTTTTTCTTTTAATTTACTCTCTCTGTCCTCTGCAGCTCTGAGTTAAAATTATTTTTCTTTTTTGTGCCTTAAAAAATTAGTGGCGTTGTCAACAGGAGACCTATATATATACCCTACCTTCAAATAGATGTTTTGATTTTTTTCTTAAAAAAAACAAAAAATTTGTTGTTGTACCTGTGGAACTGTGGGAAACTGCTCAAGGTTTCGGAACCTGTGG
>JAJDAS010000022.1 GCA_029261755.1 Nitrospinia bacterium | reverse complement strand
CATATAATCCTGCGTATTAAAAACTATATAGGTGGAGCTTCAATAGCTCTGCTTTTCTTAGCTGCATTTCCTGCTACCGGAACCGAATACGCTGAATCAAGCCGGTGGATATCCATATGCGGTTTTGACATATATACCGGTAGATGGGGTATCCTCCTTGCTCTTCCTTTTATTGCAAATGCCATCGCGAAAACTGAGGAAGGAAAAGCAAAATATTCAAACTATATTTATCTGGCAGCCTTCGCCTTTACCGTTAATATGGTTTTTATATTGCAGCCCGATTTACCTATGCTTTTTCTCTTTAACCTAATAGTCTTTTTTCTTTTATTTACAAAAGGCTATTTTGCAAAAAAGTTGTTTTTGTCGGCAATGTTTTTTTTACCTATGGGTATGATTATTTCAATTTTCCTATGGAATGATCCACACATTTTAAATATTTTTATTGATAGATTCCTTTATTGGAAGGACCCAGCAGGCGCTGGTTACCAAACCCTGGTCGCTCTTAAAGATATCAAGGTGGGCTCCTGGTTTGGGACCGGGTTTGGACATTACAAAACAGGAATGGAGTATCCCTTTTTTGAAACCATGAGCCGGTTTACGGTTCAGATAATAGGCAAGATAATGGGCATTGCCGGAATTGCGGCGGTATCAATACTGTTTGGATTAATAGGATTTTCCGGAAATAAAATCATTAAGTCCATAGACGATGCTCCTTCAAGAAAATTAGGCCATGGAATTCTTCTTTTCATTTTGCTCCAGGGATTTGTAGGTCTTCTGAGGACCTTAAATGCCCTCCCTTTCTTACCTTCCTTTCAAATCCCCTTTGTTGGTTTCGGATTCAGCGGAATAGTGACGTCCTTTTTAGCACTAGGTATTTTATTTGGCTTTCAGAAAGATTCAATGAAAAAAAATTCCGCTAACTTGCCTGCAAAAGCGTATAAAATAAAAAGGGCTAATTTTCAGAAACTGCTTTGTATGTTTCCTTGGAGAACCAGTTATGAGAAAACCTCATGAACTATCCCGTTGTGAGAGTGTGGCACATCAAAATATTTTTAATGCAAGGAAACGCGACACACGGCGGGAACTAATACCCGGATGGGTTAAAATAGCCCAATACGTTGCAAACACCCCAAGCGAAGGCCCATACAGGCGCTTTGCTTTGTGGACTCAAGGGTGTTCCATTGGCTGTAGAGGATGCTGCAATCCGGCAATGCAGGACCCCGATGGGGGGGAAGTGATGGAGGTGACCAAACTTGTGGATATTATCCTCAACACTCAAGGCATCGAAGGAATCACTCTTTTGGGCGGAGAGCCCTTCCAACAGGCCCTCCCCTTGGCTAAAATGGCCATAGCGGTCCGGGAGGCGGGCCTTGGCGTTATGGCCTTCACCGGTTACACCTTAGAGTCCTTAACAAAGCAAGGAAAAGCCGCTCATATGCTCCTTGAGGAAACCGACGCCCTAATTGCCGGACCTTATATTAAAGAGAGGGGCTCCTCAAAAAAACGGTGGATAGGGTCCGATAACCAAAAGGTTCATTTCCTTAGTTCCCGCTACAAAAACTGCAAGGAATTTCAGCGTCCTGGCCAAAGCATTCATTTGAGCTTTTCCGATGATGCCATAGCCATTACCGGGTTCCCGGACCTTTTTCCGGTGTGAACCTATTGGTGACCCGTCATACAAGTATTGGCGGTGAATATAAAAACTTTTTGGAGGGAAAAAATGACTAACCGTTTAATTAAAATTGAAAACTTACCAGCCGGTCCTTTTCAGGAGAGGGAGCTGATGGAAATATGCCATGGCGATGAGCTTAATCGTATGGAGGCGGCTATAGATATGAGGCAATCCATCCTCGTGGAATGTGATAAGCAGTTGACAATTCCTTTTTTTCAGGCCCTCAGGGAAAGAAGGAAGAAAAAAGGCCGACAAGCTGAGTTGATCAATTTAGAAAACCCCTCAGCGGATTCCCAAGACAGTTCAGCAAGTGGGCAGACTTCAAGAAGTGGACGATCAGGGCAACCTTCATCAGGTGGTTCTCCCGTCCAGACGCTTTTATCAAGGTTAGAAAGAATGGTTCCAGAGGATCTCAGCGAAAAAGTAGTAGTTCTCCAACACATGGATCTTATGGGACTTGGGGCGGATAACCTGCTGGACCGCATGGCTAGAGACATGGTTTATCTCCTGCATTTGAATCCAAATGCCGTTTTTATGGCCTTTAAAGATCCTGAAATCCCTGTTCCTGAAGGGATTCGTCGCTTCTTTAGCATTCAGGTGTCCATCTTTGGAATCGACCGGAAGCATATAGGGAAGGTTATTACTAAAGACGAAGCCCTGCGTTTCGGAAAAGATACGGTTGATATTTATAAACTTTATAAGCATTTTTCCGGCCTCAATGTTCTGCGCATCCGCCAACTGCTGGAACAAATTAAAAGAGACTGTGACCTATTTCCGTCTGGGGAACAAAAATTAAAGGAGAAGCTGAGAGAAATGACCCTTGCCGCTTCCGATGTGGTGTTGCCGGATATATCCTTTGATGATATAGGCGGCTGCCATGAGGTTCAGAAACAGTTGGATAAGGATGTTCTTTATTTTGTGGATAAGCTTTTAACGGAAACCACCCTGGAAAAGACCAAGGAGATTGAGGCCCAGATCCCCAGAAATATCCTGTTCGAGGGTCCCCCGGGAACGGGAAAAACCCTCCTTGCCAAGGCCCTGGCTACCCGGTTAAACGCGGCGGTGATTGTGGTGAGCGGCCCGGAATTCGTTGATAAATACGTGGGTGAATCGGAAAGGAAGTTGAGAGAGATCTTCTCCAGGGCAAGAAAATCCGCTCCCTCGGTGGTCATATTCGACGAAATAGACTCCATTGGAAGAAAACGGGGTGGAGAAGAGGAACGCGCACAACATAATGACACCGTGGTGAATACCCTTCTTACGGAAATGGGAGGTTTTCGGAGCGATGAGCTGGTCTTTGTGGTGGGCACCACTAATCATTCCTCGGTTCTGGACCCGGCCCTGCTCTCCCGGGTGCATAAAATATTTCATATTCCCTATCCAAATGAAAAAGGGCGGGAAGAGATCCTTGGCATTTTTAATAAAAAAAAGAAATTGGACCTTTCAAAAGACCAAATTAATTTCTTGGTTGAAGAGACCGGGGCCTGGATCAATCCAAATAACTGGCGCAAATTTGGAGGCAGGGAAATTGAGGCCCTTTGCTCGGCCATTGACAGAGAAACCTTCGGCGATCCACGGGAAGAGATTACCCTGGAAAGGCTTGGAGAGCTGGTGGAAGAGCGAATCGAGGTCCACTTTCCCAAAATAACCTTTCAAGACATTGGCGGCTACCAAAAGGTCAAGGATCAACTTGAGGATGACTTGCTGAGCATGATGAAGTTAGCCAAGGACAACCGGGACAACCCCGACATATTAAAGAACATTGAGGAATCCATTCCCAGGGGAGTAATTTTTGAAGGCCCTCCAGGCACGGGAAAAACCCTCTTTGCCTCGGCCCTGGCTAATGCCTTGGGTGCCTCCATCACCGTGGTGAGCGCCTCGGAACTAAAAAGTTCTTATTATGGCGAAACCGAGAAAAAGGTTAGGGAGCTATTTGAACAGGCTCGTAGGAATAGTCCCTCCATCCTGGTCTTTGACGAAATGGAGGCCATTATGGGTAGCAGAGGGTCCAAGGACGAGCCCCAAGGAAGGTCAGGAGACACAGACAATGGCCTGGTAAACAAAATCCTGGCGGAAATGGACGGCTTGAAGAGCAAGGACCTGGTTTTTGTTATTGGAACCACCAACCTTGCATCTTCCATAGATATCGCCTTCAAGCGCCCCTCAAGATTCAGCCGAATCATTCATATTCCCTATCCGTGCGAAGAAGACCGCAGGGCCATCATTTCAGTTTATGACGAAAAATACTCTCTGGGGTTAACCGACAAACAGATGGGCATTATCCTGGAAGAAACGGAAAACTGGATAGACGCCAACAAGTATATTCGTTTTTCCGGTGATCATTTGAGGTCCATTTGCCAGGGAATTCAGCGTTTTTATCTCAAGAACCAGGGAAAGGGAATTAAAAAAGAGGACATAAAAGAAGAGGTTATGGAAAAGGAGATTAGAGGGACTATTTCCTCCATGATCCAGGTTCCTTTTACCCCTATATCCCTTGAAGACGATATAGGGGGTTATGAAGACCTTAAGGATATCCTGAACGAAGATATCCTTCATATGCTTATCCTTGCCAAAACCAAAAAAGACTCACCAAACGAGGCTATACAAATCCGACATTCCATACCAAAGGGAGTGGTCTTCTACGGCCCTCCGGGCACTGGGAAAACCCTCTTTGCCCGCGCTCTGGCCACGGCCCTCAAAGCCTCCATAAAGGTGGTTAGCGGGCCTGAAATAAAGAATGTTTGGCATGGAGAGACCGAACGTCAGGTGCGGGAAATCTTTGAACAGGCAAGGCGTTACGCTCCTTCCGTTATTGTGTTCGATGAGTTTGACAGCCTAGCCGGGGACAGAAGGGGACTTTCCGGAACGGAGAGTTCCGTGGTGAACACGATCCTTACGGAGATGGACGGTCTCAAGGAAAACGATCTGGTCTTTGTGGTGGCAACCACTAATCACTTGGACATGCTGGACGAAGCCATGAAACGGCCTGGCCGTTTTGAGTTTCAGATTGAGGTCCCTTATCCGGATGAAGAAGCCAGAAGAAAGATTTTTGAACTCTATAATAAAAAGTACGATTTGAAGCTTACCAAGGAGTTGATTGACTATTTGGTTTTTCGCACCGAGATGGTGGTGGACATCACAGATGGAAGGCGTTTTACCGGCGACCACATAGAGGCCATTTGCCGCTCACTCTTGCGAGAGCGATACCGTAAGCCAGATTTCGAGGTGAACGAGAAGTCGCTGGATCAATTGGTGCGGGGCCGCACCAACCAACCGGAACGGGTCACCAAGGACGAGAAATATATCATTTCCGTACATGAGGCGGGCCATGCAATTGTAAGCAAAAAACACCCTAAGGGCGTGCCTCCGCGAAGGATCTCCATCGTATCCGAACTAGCTGGCTCCTTGGGATATGTGTGGCACGGAGAGCCGGAAAACCGTTTCGTTCGAACCGGAGAAGACCTCAAAGGCCAGATTTGCCAGCTCCTTGGGGGCCGGGCCGCCGAACTTCTTGTCCGAGGGGAGCAGTCCATTGGCTGCTCTAATGACTTGAAGGAAGCCACCCGCCTGGCCACAGCCATGGTTAGTTCTTTAGGAATGGACGAAAAGATCGGTCCCCGTTGCATGCCGGACGCGGAGTTACGGGTAGGGGCAGGCTCCGCCGTGGAGGTTCGCCAAAGCGCTGGAAATCCGGAGTTGATGAAATTGGCGGATGAGGGAATAGACCGTATCCTCAAAGAGTGCCAGGAAAAGACAGATGAAATTTTAAAGAATCACAAGAGTGAGCTGGAGGAGTTGGTTGAACGTTTATTAATGGAAGAGACCATTGATTATAACTGAGAAAAAAAATCCGCCGAATGACATTTAAAACGTAAATAAGGTGTCGAGAAAACAAGTTCGCATTAATAGGGAATAGCATGGAGTGAACGGATTTGGAGCCTATTGTTTGATTTCATTTTCCGTGATCCTCCGTGCATTTCCGTGTATTAACTTTAGTTCACTTCAGTCACTTACAAAAATGAAAATCAACCCAATGCTTTTTGATCCTAAAGGTCGGATGCAATTAGGTTCCGGCTATCCCACGGATGTTAAGTGGCATCCACTTTACGCCGAGGATGAAGCGTATCATTATATTGCTGCAAGTTACAGTACAGGTGAGGTAAAGCTCTTTCATGTGGAGGTTGGAAATGCTGGGATGCCTATAGGTATATCTCAGGACCATACTTTTATTCTTGATGAACCATCAAAATGTGCTTGTCTTGATTGGAGTCCTGATGGGAAATATATAGTGGCGGGATATGGTGACAGTATGCTTCGTCTGTTTGACATTTATAAAAATCAACAGGTTAAAAACTTTGACGGCAAGGGGCATAATAGATTGATAGAATCTGTCCATTTCAGCCCGGATGGGCAATACATTGTATCCGGGGCTTGGGATAACACCGTTCGCCTCTGGAAATCAGGGACCGGAAAGTCCGTTACAGATTTTGATGGTAAAGGGCATTCTAATGGTGTAAATTCTGTCCATTTCAGCCCGGATGGAAAATATATTGTTTCGGGGTCTATGGATCACACGGTTCGCTTGTGGGAAGCCGGAACCGGACAGCCCGTTTCTTGGTTTGAAGGTGAGGGCCATACTGGTTGGGTGGATTCCGTGCATTTCAGCCCTGATGGGAATTATATTGTTTCCGGGTCTTCTGATAAAACGCTTCGCTTTTGGAAAGCGCGAACCGGACGGCCCATTATTGGCTTTAACGGCAAAGGGCATAGTCATTATTTAAGCTCCGTCCATTTCAGCCCTGATGGGAATTATATTGTTTCCGGTGCTCATGATAATACCCTTCGCCTTTGGGAAGCCGGAACCGGACAACCTGTTTCTTGGTTTGAGGGCGAGGGCCATACTGGTTGGGTACGTTCCGTGCGTTTCAGCCCTGATGGGAGATTTATTGCGTCGGGGGCAGACGACAATACCCTCCGCCTCTGGGATGTAAGAACCGGACAACCTATTACCATTTTTGATGGTAAAGGACATACTGGAGGAATATCTTCCGTCGCTTTTAGCCCTGACGGTAAAAACATTGTTTCATCTGGAGATCGCAAAGATAGAACGCTCCGCCTTTGGGAAACACAGACGGGAAGGCCTGTTACAACTTTTAGTGGTAAAGGTCATTCCGATGAAGTGCGTTCTGTTCATTTCAGCCCTGACGGGAAATATATTATTTCTGGATCTTATGATACTACTCTGTGTCTTTGGGAAGCTCGAACAGGTCGAGCTGTTTCCTGGTTTAATGGCAAAGGTCATAAAGGAGTGGTTCGTCCTGTGTGTTTTAGCCCGGATGGGAGTTATATTGTTTCCGGCTCTACAGACAAGACCCTTCGCCTCTGGGATGCAATAGCCGGGCAACTTATTGCCAGCTTTGATGGTAAAAGGCATACTGATCATTTAAATTCCGTCGATTTTAGCCTGGATGGTAAGTATATTGTTTCTGGCTCTGATGATAAGACCCTTCGTCTTTGGGAAACTGGAACTGGAAAGCCCGTTTCCTGGTTTAACGGCAAAGGTCATAATGGATGGGTACGTTCCGTGCGTTTCAGCCCGGATGGTCACCATATTGTTTCCGGGTCAGCGGATAAAAGCCTTCGTCTCTGGGAAAAACACACTGGAAAGCCTGTTTCAGGCTTTAACGGAAAGGCACATACTTCTTGTGTTGATGTAGTTAGTTTCAGCCCAGATGGAAAATTTATCGTTTCAGGGGCTTCTGATAAAACTCTTCGGTTTTGGGAAACACGGACTGGTCGGCCTGCTTATAGCTTTAACATAATGGATAAGAATTATACTATACCTTTCGTGCGTTTCAGTCCAGATGGGAAATACCTTGTTTTACCGGGATCGCCTTGTTTTAACATTTTTCGCATTTGGTCGCTCGCACGTATCCTCGGCCCCGCCTGGCTAAAGGAGTTTTTAGACACCCCCCTCATTCTTACCGGTGTCTGGTTCCCGGAAGATACTCTGGAATATCTCCATGATACAAACCAAGGAACAATCGTTCCAAACCGTCCTCTTGCCCGTTGTGGGGAATGCGGTCTTTTTTTTCCTGTGGAAGACAATATGATAGGTAAAGACATTGGC